>JBBKXO010000156.1:0-6629 GCA_037969525.1 Burkholderiales bacterium
TGCAAATCGTAATTGGGGCCACCCAGATGCCGTGATAATCTTCCGGCAGCGAAAGCGATTGCCGGACGGCAATGGCAATCCGTAATTCCGATAACAACAATCCCGAAGCAGGATGGCCATGACTACCGCAGCATTTGATTTCACACCGTTGTTACCCGCGGGCCTGCCGCCAGCGGTGGCGCGCTGGAACGGGCGCGTCAAATACGATTTCACCGGCGGCAACAATGATCCGGACGCGCTGCCGCTCGAAGGGCTGGTCGCGGCGGCCGATGCGGTGCTGCGGCGCGAGGGACGCACCCTCTCGACTTACGGGATGAGCAGCGGCCCGCAGGGCTACCGTGCCCTGCGCGACTTTCTGGTCGGCAAGCTGAAGCGTGATGCCGGCATCAGTTGCGCGGCCGACGACATCCTGATCACCTCGGGCTCGCTGCAGGCGCTGGATCTGGTCAATCACACGCTGCTCACTCGCGGCGACACCGTAATCATCGAAGAGGATTGCTACCAGGGTTCGATCAACCGCCTGCTGCGCATGGGCGTGACACCAGTGGGCATCCCGCTCGACCACGACGGCCTGCGCATTGATGCACTCGCGAATGCGCTCGCCGATCTGAAAACGAAGGGCATCCGCCCCAAGTACATCTACACCATACCGACGGTGCAGAACCCGACAGCCACCATCCTGCCGCTGGAACGGCGCACGGCGCTGCTCAAACTGGCGGCGGAATACGGCGTACCGGTGTTCGAGGACGACTGCTATTGCGATCTGATCTGGTCGGGACAGCGCCCGCCCGCGCTCTACGCGATGAGCGATCTGGGCAATGTCATTTACATCGGCTCGTTCTCGAAGACCGTCGCACCGGCCCTGCGCGTGGGCTACATCGTGGCGCCGTGGTCGATCATGTCGCGCATGCTGGCGCTGAAAACCGATGCCGGCTCCGGCGCGCTGGACCAGATGGTGCTGGCAGAATACTGCACGGCGCATTTCGCCAAGCACGTGCCCGCGTTGCGCAAAAGCCTGCGCGCCAAGCTCACGACGCTGATGGAGTCTCTCCGTGAACATTTCGGCACGGCGGCGGAGTTCGACGATCCGCAGGGCGGCATCTTTCTGTGGGTGAAGCTGCCCGATGGTGTGGATGCGCTGAAGCTCTACCCGCTGGCGCAGGCTGCAGGTGTGGCCATCAATCCCGGGCCCGAATGGTCGGTGAACAAGGCCCACGCCCACAGCCGCGTACGGCTGTGCTTCGCCAACCTGAGCCACGAGGAAATCAATCAGGGTGTGGCGGCGCTGGCTGAGGTCTGCCGGCGGGAGTTCGGCGTACCGGCGTAAAGGCGGTAGCGCAAACGGCTTCCGGGTAACTGTTCCGGAAAACGACGCTGACCCCATATACACACAATGCACATCGCACGACATCGGGCCCACACCATACTCACCCCGTTGAACATCGCACTTCGCATCGTCGCCGGCACGGGGGTGTTTGCACTGATCGTGTGGACGGCGGCGCGGTTCCCCGCGGCGGCAGGCCTGATGCTGACATTCCCGGCGCTGAACGGGCTCGCCTTCATATATTCGCAGCGCGACACGGTCAGCCCCATCACCGCCACCATGCTCTGGATGCCGCTGCTCAACGGCGTGTTGTGCCTTGTTTACATGGCGGCTTTCATCAACCTGGCCGCATCGCCGTACGCGACGGCCCTGGCCTGGGGGCTCGCCGCGGGCATCGCGTTGCTGTGGCTGGCGGTCGCCACGCGCCCGTGGTTCATGCGCGGCGTTCCGCGGCAGCTGCAGCCGACTTATGCATTGGCGATAGCGCTGATCGGTGCCGGGCTGACACTGACATGGTGGCAATACGCCGGCGCCGCCGGCACCGATACCACCGGGGCAGCCAAGCCGGCGCTGACTTGGCTGAAAACGACGCTGTTCGCAATTGCGCTTTTTCTGCTGATCGTGCTGCCGCCACGCTTCCGGTGGAAGGACGGTGCCAGCGGCATCCTGTCCGGCCTGCCGCTGGTGGTGCTGGCGGGCCTGCTCAATGTCGCGCAGGACGGCGCGATTGATCTCGAGGTCCGGCGCGCACTGCTCGCTCAAATGATGCTTGGTGTGTGGCTCGCGCCGGCGATGGCAGTGGCATTCATCTTCGGCGTATCGCGTGTACTCGCCAGCCCGCGCGCGCATCAACTGCGCGTGGTCGTGGTCGCTACCGGCTGGGTGTTGTGCTTCGCTGCGATCATTGCCACCGGCGCCGCGCTGCAATGGCTGGCATCACCCTAAATGCGTTCGGTATGCCGGCGTGAAGCGACGCTGACCACCGTATTTACCTATAATGTATTTTCACAATAGCCACTGTCGCACAAAAATACACATCAGCAATCGGGGAGGTCACATGCGGGGATACACTCAAGGTTCTGCGTTATCTTTTTCGTTAATGTTTTCGTTCGTGTTCTGTACGGCGGCATGGGGCCAGGAATTTCCCAGCCGCGCCATCCGCATTGTGGTTCCGGTCGCCGCGGGCGGATCGCCTGATGTGCTGGCGCGCATCATCGGGGAACAGATGCGCACGCGCCTGGGCCAGCCTGTGGTGGTCGACAACCGTGTCGGTGCGGGCCAGATGATTGGTGCGGATCACGTTGCAAAGTCCGCACCCGACGGCTACACCATCATGCTGCCTACTGCGACCTATTGCAGCAGTGCGGCGATCCAGACCAAGCTGCCATTTGATCCGGTGAATGATCTGACGGGTGTCTCCATGGTGGGCTCGGGGCCGCTGGTGGTGGTGATGCATCCGTCCGTGCCGGTGAAAAACATCAGGGAGCTGATTGCGCTGGCCAAATCCACGCCCGGGAAGCTCAATTACGGCTCAGCGGGCGCCGGCAGCATCATTCATTTTGCGGCCGAAGTTTTTTCTTCAAGCGCCGGCATTGAAATGCTGCATGTGCCCTTCAAAAGTGCGGCGCCTGCCGTGACCGCCGTGGTCTCGGGAGAGATTCCCTTGATGTTCATCAGCCTGCCGTCGGTGCGCCCGCAGATGCAAAGCAAACGTCTGCGTGCGATTGCGGTCACCAGTGCCAAGCGCTCGTCGTTCGTGCCTGAACTGCCGACCGTTGCGGAATCCGGTGTTCCCGGTTATGAGGCCAGCCAGTGGTGGGGCGTGCTTGCACCCGCGAAAGTGCCTGCCGCCATCATCAGCAAGCTCAACGCGGAGATCAATGCGATTCTCTCAGCGGATGACATGCGCACCCGGCTGGGCGACCAAGGCGCCGAAGTCGTGCTGATGTCGGCTGAAGCATTCACCGGCATGATCAAAAGCGAAATCACGAAATACCGGAAAGTCGTCAAGGATCGCAATCTGAAGCCGGGCTGATCGATTCTGATCCCCGGACGAGGGCCAGTCACCAGCAGAATAGTGACTCGCCCTCATGCCTGAACGCTCACGCTTTACCGGAATACGTACAGCAAAGCATTTACCTCAAATGACGGGTGACCGGTCACCCGTCAGCGGTTACTGGGGTTGAATCCCCGCAGCCTGCGCCACCTTCTTCCACTTCGCGATCTCGGACTTGATCAGCGCCGCGTGCTGCTCAGGCGTGTTGCCGATTGGCTCCGCACCGCGGTCAATGAGGACCTTGTTGGTCTTCGGATCGTTCAGTGCCGCTCGCAGCGCGCCGTTGAGTTTCGCCACGATCGGCTGCGGCAAGCCCGCGGGGCCGAGGTAGCTGAAGGGGCTGGTGACCACGAAGTTCGGCACGCCCGATTCGACCATGGTCGGGATATCGGGGAAGGAGACGAAGCGCTTCTCGCCGCACTGCGCGATCATGCGCAGCCGCCCGGTCTGCAGATGTCCGCTGATCGCCGGGAGACTCACGAACGAAAATTCCACGTGACCGGCGACAAGGTCAACGATAGACGGACCCGCGCCCTTGTAGGGGATGTGCACGGCCTTGATGCCCGTCGAGGCGCCCAGCAGCGCGCCCGAGAGGTGGCCGAGTGCGCCGTTGCCGGAACTCGAGTAGTTCAGTTCGCCCGGCCGCCGCTTGGCGAGAGTGACGAGGTCCTTCACGGTCTTCACTGGCAGCGATGGATGTACGACCAGCCCGGCCGGGATGTCCACGATGACACCGAGCGGCGTGAAGTCCTTCTCCACGTCGAAGGGCAGGGTTTTCAGTATCGACGGGTTGATGAGGATGCTCGCCGCCGCGATCAGCGTGGTGTAGCCATCGGGCGCAGCGCGCGACACCGCTTCGGCCCCGATGTTGCCGCCTGCGCCGGGCCGATATTCAATGACGACCTGCTGGCCCAGCACCTCGCCCATCTTCGGCGAGAGCAGCCGGAACAGCACGTCGCTGTTGCCGCCCGGGTTGTTCGGATTCACGACACGAAGTATTTTCGTTGGAAACTGTTGTGCCGCCAGGTGGCCTGCGGCAAGTGCGGATACGGCCGCAACGCAAACGAGCGCTGCGCGCAATGTGGTCCTCGACATGGTGTGCTCCTCCGGTGGATGCTTTTATTGACTGGACTGCGGGGAAATCATAACCGAGATGCGGTGACCCGAAAACCGGTGATTGGGCGTTGGTAATTGGAACGCTTTATTTTATAGGTGTTTTTTGTGCGTACCGCAAGGCTCCAAATTCTTTGCTCTGACCCGTCGCCACCCGCCCCCCGTCATAGCGCCAATCATTTGCCGTTCATGGTTCGACGCGCTCACCACGAACGGTTCTGTAAATGACCGTTCGTCCTGAGTTTATCGAAGCCTGTCCTGAGTCCGACGAAGGGGGCGAGCGGGCATTTTGTTACGCACTCTTAATCTTCACCGTCCTCCACCGAAAATTGCTGCTCCCGCCAGCGCTGCATGCCACCGGCAAGATTGGCGACTTTGGTAAAACCTTCTTTGCGCAGCAGGACGCTGGCCTGCGCCGAGCGCGCACCGGAGCGGCACACAGTCACCAAAGGTTGCTCTTTCGAGAATTCGCCCGCGCGAGAGACGATACTATTGAGCGGCACCAGGCGCGCACCGGGAATGTGGCCCAGTGCGCCATTAAACTCATTGGGCTCGCGAACATCGATGATCTGCACCGCCTGCAGATGCTCCTCCAGCCAATCCGGGCGCACTTCCCAGATGCCGGAAAAAGTATAGGTGAGCGGCGCCCAGTCGGCATCCTTGATGTCAGCTGCCGCACCTTCGATGTGACCGCAGCGCAGATTTGCCGGCACCGCGACAGCCATCTGCTTGGGATGTGCCAGGCCGAGGTTGTTCATAAAACCGACGAAATCGCCCTCCTGCACCTGTCCGCCCAGGCGCGGATTGAATTTCCGTTCCTCTTCGACGCTGCTCACGGTCAGACCGCGATAGTCATGCGCCGGGTAGAGCAGGCAGCTCCCGGGCAGTGAAAACAGTGCCCCGTGTACCGAACGGAAGAGCGCGTGCGGGCTGCCTCCCTGGAAATCGGTGCGGCCGCAGCCGCGGATGAGCAGAGCGTCGCCGGTAAATGCCATCGCGCCATCGTCGAGCACAAACGTCATGCAACCCTTGGTGTGCCCCGGTGTCGCGCGCGCCTCCAGCGTATGGCGGCCGAATGTGATGCCATCGCCCTGTGCGAGCAGTCGATCGGCCTCCGTGGCACCGCTCGCCGCACTGATCGCAATGCGGCTGCCCAGGCGCAGCTTGTGCAGCCATGCGCCCGTGACATGATCCGCGTGCACATGCGTCTCCAGCGTCCAAAGCAGCTTCAGGCTCAACTCTGCAATCAACGCCGCATCGCGCTGCGCCTGTTCGAACACCGGATCGATGAGTACGGATTCGCGCGTTGCCGGATCCGCAAGCAGATAGGTGTAGGTCGAGGATTGCTGATCGAAGAGCTGCCTGAAAATTATCATTGGCTGGTCGCAGGTATTCGAAGTTGGCGTTTGAGTCTACCCCACGCTAATCATTGCGGCCACGCTGAACACCGCGGGGAGCACGGCCCCTTGAATGCCCCAACATCACCAAGCCGGATACTACCGGTCAGGCTTGTTGCTGCGCCGCTGGTTGCTGCGTTCGACGGGACGCTGTGATTGCCGCGGCACCTGGGTGCGGTGGGTATCCTGCCGGACTTGCTGCCGGCTGGGCGTGCCGCTGATATCCGGGACATCATTCCCGGCTTTGTTGATCAGGTCGGGCTGACCGCCTTGGTTTGTTGCGGGCGCTTTCGCGGAACGTACGGGCTTTTTCATGATGGGCGCACCTTTACTGGATAAATACGCTTCACCAGACACACCCGGGCATTTCAGCCGGGCATTTCAGCCGGGCATTTCAGACCAGACTGAAATATCCCGTCAGAAAACTGCCGATCATGATCAGGCTGATGATGTAGATGATGGTGTTCATGGAGTTTAACTCCTTGTTTGACAAGGCTTATAGACCGGATTGCGCAGATGCAGCGACCCGGCACTCAACGGCCTCCACCCTAACCTTCCCCGATTGAATACACCGTACGCCATCACACATTAGGCGGGAGGGCAGGATCCAGACTAGGGAATGAGGTGCGAGACCAGCATTGCCACCAGGTATGAAACCAGCAATGCCGCGGTGAAGATCAGCGTGCCCCGGGTCATGCCTTTCGGAATGCCCATTTCCTCCAGATAGCGCTTGCAATAG
>JBBKXO010000157.1:0-3152 GCA_037969525.1 Burkholderiales bacterium
GTTGTCGACGATGAACTGCTGCCCGGCCTGCGTCGAGACCTGCGCGAAGGTGAGTCGCGCCACCGTATCCGGCGCGCCGGGGCCGAAGCCGATGATGACGCGCACCGGATGGGTGGGATATTCCTGGGCGACAGCGGATGTGCTGAGGGTGTATGCAGTGATACTGAGAGCAGCGATGCCGAGTGCGAGGTGGCGGGTGTTCATCGGGCCTCCTGATTTAATTTTTTGGTGCAATGTTTTGGTGTAATGATTTGATCTTAACAGGGGCAATTCTGTGGTTAAGCTGCAAATCCATATGTTGACCGGCCCGATTGACCGGCCCGATTGACCGGCCCGACAGTTTATTCCGATCATCCGGTTCTAAAATGATGACTGCCGGCATCTACAGACGGAGCAATGCGCTCACATGAGTTCAGCACAAAAAAGTGAAATCCGCGACGGCATGCACATCGACTGGGATGTGCCAATTGCGATGGACGACGGGCTGGTGCTGCGCGCCGACGTGTTCCGTCCGCCGGGCGACGGTCACTACCCGGTGCTGCTGACTTACGGGCCTTATGCCAAGGGACTCGCCTTCCAGGAAGGTTATCCGAGTGCCTGGCAGCGCATGGTGGCCGAGCATCCCGATGTGGTTGCGGGCTCCAGCAATCTGTATCAGAGCTGGGAAGTGGTTGATCCCGAGAAATGGGTGCCGCAGGGTTACGCCTGTGTGCGTGTGGATTCGCGCGGTGCCGGCCGCTCTCCCGGCTTCATTGATCCGTTTTCGCCGCGCGAGACCCGCGATTTTCACGACTGCATCGAGTGGGCCGGCGTGCAGCCGTGGTCCAACGGCAAGGTGGGCCTCAACGGTATTTCCTATTACGGCATGAACCAATGGCAGGTGGCGTCGCTGCAGCCGCCGCACTTGGCCGCGATGTGCGTGTGGGAAGGTTCCGCCGACTGGTACCGCGATGCCACGCACCACGGCGGCATTTTCAGCACCTTCTTCGCCAACTGGTACGACATGCAGGTGAAGACCGTGCAGTACGGCCTGGGCACACACGGGCCGCGCTCGCGCGTCACCGGCGAACTGGTGTGCGGCGACGAAACGCTCTCTGACGAGGAACTCGCCAAAAACCGCTGCGCATTCGGCGACCACATACTCGCCCATCCGTTTGACGACGAATACCATCGTGCCCGCTCCGCGGTCTGGGACCAGATCACCACGCCGCTGCTGACGACGGCGAACTGGGGCGGACAGGGCCTGCATCCGCGCGGCAATGTCGAGGGCTATGTGCGTGCGGCCTCGCGCCACAAGTGGCTGGAGGTGCATGGGCTCGAACACTGGACGCATTTCTATACCGATTACGGACGGCAGTTGCAGCAACGCTTCTTTGATTATTTTCTCAAGGGCGAGCAAAACGGCTGGGACCGTCAGCCCAAAGTGCAGTTGCAGGTGCGGCACGTGGACCGTTTCGTAGCACGCTTTGAGCCCGATTGGCCGCTCCATGGCACGCAATGGACGCGTCTGCATCTAGCTCCCGCCAACCACAGCCTGTCGCGCGAGCCGGTCAGCGCTGCCGGCCAGGTGACTTACGATGCGCTGGGCGATGGCGTGACCTTCATGCTGCCGCCGGTTGAGCAGCAGACCGAAATCACCGGGCCGCTGTCCGCGCGCCTGTTTGTGTCGTCGTCGACTACGGATGCCGATCTGTTCGTGATCTTCCGCGTCTACGCCCCGGACAACAGCGAAGTGGTGTTCATGGGCGCGATTGATCCGCATACGCCCATTGCGCAGGGCTGGTTGCGCGCCTCGCACCGCAAGCTTGATTCGCAGTTGTCCACGGATTACCGCCCGTACCACACGCATGATGAAAAGCAGCCGCTCAAGCCCGGTGAGATCGTGCAGCTCGATATTGAACTCTGGCCGACTTCCATCGTGGTGCCCGCCGGTTACCGCTTGGCGCTCACCGTGCGCGGCCGCGATTACGAATGGCAGAAGTCGACCGGGGCGCGGTTGTCGAACTTCAAGAATGAACTGCTGGGCTGCGGCCCCTTTTTGCATGACGACCCGCGCGACCGCCCGCCAGCAGTCTTCGGCGGCAAGGTCACACTGCACTGCGGTGGTGTGCATACGGCGAGCGTGCTGGTGCCAATCATTCCGCCACGCGCGGACGGCGTTGCATGATGAAGCTCTACATCACTCCCGGCTCCCCTTATGCGCGCATCGTGCGCGTATTGATCCTCGAGAAGCAGCTGCAGAGCCGCGTCGAAATCGTCGTCGCCCGGACACGGACTGCGGACAGCCCGTACTACCGCATTAATCCATCGGGGCGCGTGCCGTATCTCGTTCGTGACGACGGCGTCGGGCTGGATGAATCCGCGCTCATCTGCGATTACCTGGACCGCCTCGACGGCGATCCCGCGTTTCAACTGCCGGATGGAGATATGGCGTGGGAGGCGCGCCGTCTCGAAGCGATGGCGCGCAGTCTGATGGATGGCCTCTCGGTGTGGTTGCGCGAACTCGCGCGTCCTCAACACGAACGCTCGCCGACGATCATTGAGCACGAAGCCCGGCGCAGCGAGCGCATGGCCGAGCAGTGGGAATCTGAAATCGGGCATCCGCTGATGAATGGCCCGCTCAACCTCGCGCAGATCACGCTCGCCTGTGCACTCGCAATCGAAACCCGAATCTCCGATCTGCACTGGCGGCGCGGACACCCCAAGCTGTGCGCATGGTACGACCGTATCGCAGCGTGCCCATCATTGGCAGCAACCACGCCAGACGCGCAAAGCTGACGAATCTCGGTAATAAGCACGGCAACAAGCACACGCCGACTGATCTATACTCGAATCAATGTTGCGATTCCGTTGAGGAGACCCCCATGCCCAATATCACCATGCTCGACATCGAAAAGCTGAAGCAGACCAAGCTGCAGCCGTACATTGAAAAATGCCTGAAGAACCGCGCGCCTGACCCGGCGTTCCACGCGATGATGGGTCACAACGTTGACCTGTGCGAATCCATGTTCGTCGCCTGGGACACCGTATTCAACACCGGGCGCATCGACCACAAACTGAAGGAAGTCATCCGCGTGCAACTCTCGCGCATGGCCACCTGCAGTTATTGAGGCAACGTCCGGTCCGCTTCGGCGAAGCGGCAGGGTCTGACG
>JBBKXO010000158.1:0-3755 GCA_037969525.1 Burkholderiales bacterium
CTCGCGCATCACGCGCTCGAGCTCGCGCACGGGCAGATGCCCGAGCGCGAGCTCGAGCGCGTGATGCGCGAGTTCCACCAGCAGCGATTCAACGTGCTGCTGTGCACCACCATCATCGAAACCGGCATCGACATCCCCACCGCGAATACCATCATCATCAACCGCGCCGACCGTTTCGGTCTGGCGCAGCTGCACCAGCTGCGCGGCCGTGTCGGCCGCTCACACCACCAGGCCTATGCCTACCTGCTGCTGCCCGACGAAGGCAACATCACCACCAATGCCAAAAAACGGCTGGAAGCCATCCAGTCGATGGAAGAGCTGGGCTCCGGATTTTTCCTCGCCATGCACGACCTGGAAATTCGCGGTGCCGGCGAAGTGCTGGGCGAATCACAGTCGGGTGAGATCCATGAAATCGGCTTCAATCTCTATTGCACCATGCTCGATGCCGCGGTGAAGTCGCTGAAGGCCGGCAAGGTGGCGGACCTCAATGCGCCGCTGGGTGTCACCACCGAAATCAACCTCCACGCCCCGGCACTGCTGCCCGAGGCTTACTGCAGCGATGTGCACGAACGGCTGGTGCTCTACAAGCGGCTGGCCAACTGCGAGAACGAAGAACAGCTGCAGCTGCTGCAGGAAGAACTGATCGACCGCTTCGGCGAACTGCCGGATGCGACGCGCACACTGATCGACAGCCATCGCCTGCGCCTGCTCGGCAAGCCACTGGGCATTGCGCGCATCGACGCCAGCGAAAACGTGATTCTCCTGCAGTTCGTGCCCAAGCCGCCGATCGAGCCGATGAAAATCATCAAGCTGATCCAGACGCGCAAGAATTACAAACTCGCGGGCCAGGACCGGCTGCGCATTGAGCTCAAGCTGCCTGAGCTGAGGGCGCGGGTTGCGGAGATACGCAAGATTTTTGCTGAATTGACCTAACCCGCCGTCACGGCCTCAAATGTCTGCGCTAGACTGCCGGAAACCCAGCGGAGTCCCCATGCGCCTACAGGTCCGTTATTTCCTCCTGTTGATCTGCGCCGTACTGGCGCTGCCAGCCACAGCCCAGACGCCGGCACCCAGCATCGGCATCGTCATCATGCACGGCAAAGGCGGTGCGCCCGGCAGGCTGGTCAGCACCCTCGCCGAGGGCTTGGGGCAAAAAGGTTATCTGGTCGCCAATCTCGAAATGCCGTGGTCAGGCCGCCGCGACTACGACAAGGATGTGGCCGCTGCAGAACAGGAAGTGACTGCCGCATTGCATGATTTGCGTGGCAAAGGGGCGACCAAAGTATTCGTCGCGGGACACAGTCAGGGCGGCGTGTTCGTTACGCATTACGTCAGTAATCATGCTGTAGACGGGGCCGTCCTGATTGCCCCCGGCGGCAATGTCGCCAACCCGTTATTCCGCAGGCAGCTGGGCGCATCCGTCGATCGGGCCCGCCAGATGATTGCGGACGGCAAAGGCAACGAGCGCGCGCAATTCATGGATTACGAAGGCTCCAAGGGCACTTCACCGGTGCATACCACTGCGGCAATTTACCTGAATTGGTTTGACCCGGACGGCGCCATGAATCAGGAAAAATCGTCCGGCGCAATGCCGCCACGCATACCGGTATTATTCATCGCACCACGTAATGACTACCCGGGACTGCAACGCATCAAACTGGCCATGTATGGCGCGCTGCCCGCCAATCCGCTGACCCGGCTGTATGAACCGGACGCCGATCATCGCGGCGCACCAGCGGCATCGCTAGCCGAAATCGTGCGCTGGACCGCCGAAGTCGCCGCCCGTTAACGGAACGGCAGGCTGGCGCTCAGTGCAGTAGGTTGGGGTGAGCCTGCGAACCCCAACACAGTTGGCGGCATTGTTATGTGAGTTGTTGGGCATCGCTGCGCTCAGCCCAACCTACTTCCTGAGTACGCCGCCTAATCAAGCTTGCCCGGATGATGCCGAAGACCCTCCCCCAAAGGGACTTAGTGCACGGCCAACTTAACAATAACGACTAACCCCAGTACCAGGACGATTAGGGTAATCGCGGCAGCAATAATGACTTGGGTGATCGTAACTGTCGCACCGTCTTTTTGCCACGTTCCTTTGGCACCAATCGCGAATACTCCACAAAACATCGTCGCTACGACTTGAAAAATGCCGGCCCTGCGTGCCGGCGGCAATGACGGAGATTCTGCTTTAAGGCTTTTAGGTTTAGTCTTCAAAATTCACCTTTATTTCTTTTTGCCGTCATCTTGACGAAAGTGCAATAGGTTGGGGTGAGCCTGCGAACCCCAACGCAGTCGGCGGCATTGTTATGTGAGTTGTTGGGCATCGCTGCGCTCAGCCCAACCTACTTCCCTGTACTAACCCGAAGCCAACCATCGCAGCGCACCAACGGCGGCACTCGACGAAATCGTGCGCTGGACGGCTGAAGTCGCCGCCCGTTAAAGCGGAGACAAACTCCGTAGCCCGGATAAGCGCAGCGTAATCCGGGGGATGGGCACTACAAAATCGGAGCGCCTTATCACCCTACCGCTGCGTTGGAATGAAATATCAATCCCGCATGTTCACGCAGTGCGTGGAACTTGATTTTCGGCCACTGCTCGCCGGCAACCTCGATTTCTATGGAGTTGGCAGCGAGGAACGTCGGTGCCGCGACGGCGTCATAGGCGACGCGATGGGCATTGGCATCGATGAAGCGCTGCAACTCACGTTCGTCATCGCAGGTGATCCAGCGCGCAGCGACATAACGCGCCGGTGCCAGCCGCGCCTCACAACCGTATTCATGTTTCAGGCGATGCGCGACCACCTCGAACTGCAACTGGCCGACGGCGCCGAGCAGCAGCATGCCGCCGCCAACCGGCTTGAACACCTGGATCGCGCCCTCTTCGCCCAGTTGGGCAAGACCGGTGCGCAGCTGCTTGCTGCGCAGCGGGTCGGCGACTTCGACGGTCTGGAACAGTTCGGGCGCAAAAAACGGCAGCCCGGTGAATTGCAGTTCCTCGCCCTCGGTCAGGGTATCGCCCAGTTGCAGCACGCCGTGGTTGGGGATGCCGATGATGTCGCCGGCGTAGGCGTCTTCGACCTGCTCACGACGCTGCGACAGAAATGACACCACGCTGCTCGGCCGGAAAAACTTGCCGGTACGGCAGTTTTTCAGGCGCATGCTGCGTTCGAATCGGCCCGAGCAGATGCGGATGAAGGCGACGCGGTCGCGATGCCCCGGGTCCATGTTGGCCTGGATCTTGAATACCACGCCCGAGAGTTTGGGTTCCACCGGTTCGACGGTACGCTGCAGGGCGTGGTGTTCCCGCGGCGGTGATGCAAAATCGATCACCGCGTCCAGCACTTCCTGCACGCCGAAATTATTGATTGCCGAACCAAAGAACAGCGGCGTCTGTTTGCCGGCAAGGAACGCCTCGCGGTCATATTCCGGCGACACGCCCTGCACCAGTTCGATTTCCTGGCGGGCGTGGGCGAAGGTGTCACCAAAACGGTCGGCGATATCCGGATTGGCGATGCCGGAAATGATTTCATCGGCTTCACCAATGCGGTCCTCACCGGCGGTGAACACGCGCATGCGATCGTTGCGCAGATCAAACACGCCCTTGAACTGTTTGCCCATGCCGACGGGCCAAGTACAGGGTACGACCGGCATGCCCAGGGTGCGTTCGATTTCATCGACAAGGTCGGTGGGCTCGCGCACTTCGCGGTCCATCTTGTTGATGAAGGTGATCACCGGCGTGTTCTGCGCGCGGCATACCTGCAG
>JBBKXO010000159.1:0-3090 GCA_037969525.1 Burkholderiales bacterium
CGCAACGAAGTCACTGAATTGATCATTACGCAGAAACTGCGCAAGAAGCTGAGCTGGTCACAACTGGCGGCTACCGTCGGCCAGAGCAAGGAATGGACTACTGCGGCCCTGCTCGGACAAATGACGCTGACCGCAGAGCAGGCAGCCAAAGTCGGTGCCCAGCTGGAACTGCCGGGCGCGGCTGTGGAGCAGCTGCAGGTTGTCCCGTACAAAGGGTCTCTGCCTACTGCGGTGCCGACCGACCCGCTGATTTACCGGTTCTACGAACTGGTCAACGTTTATGGCAGCACTTTCAAGGCATTGATTCATGAAGAGTTCGGTGATGGCATCATGAGCGCCATTGATTTCAGCATGGATCTGCAGCGTGAGCCTGATCCCAAGGGGGATCGCGTAAAGATCGTGATGAGCGGCAAGTTTCTGCCTTACAAATGCTACTGAGGCTACTGAGGCTACTGAGCCAGCCAGTGCTGCCGGCTGTGTCAGTATGTTTGCACGCGGTAAATAACGGAGTCCCGGCACCGTGAGTGGCCGGGACTTCTCAGGTATGACCATGTCCAGTCAACTGAAAATATCCGCAGGGCAATATTCTGACAAGGGCCGCAAGGAAACCAATCAGGATTTTCACGGCATTTATGTCCCGCAGGAACCGCTCTTGACGGCCAAGGGCATAGCCATCGCGCTGGCCGATGGCATCAGCAGCAGCGAGGTCAGCCAGGTTGCCAGCGAAACTGCTGTTAAAAGTTTCCTGACGGATTATTTTTGCACCTCCGAAGCCTGGTCGGTCAGGAAGTCGGCGCAACAGGTATTAATCGCGACCAACTCCTGGCTGCATATGCAGACCCGGCAAAGTCAGCATCGTTACGATCAGGACAAGGGCTATGTATGCACCTTGAGCGCCCTGGTCATCAAATCGACAACGGCGCATGTTTTCCATGTCGGTGATTCACGAATCTACCGGTTGCGCGGCAACGCACTGGAGCAGTTGACCAAGGATCATCGGCATTGGGTATCCCAGGACATCAGCCATCTGAGCCGGGCGCTGGGTATCAGCCAGGAAATTACGGTCGATTACCAGGCGCTACCGGTTGATACGGGCGATATTTTTTTGCTGGTGACCGACGGCATATATGAATTTGTAGACCGTGGCCTGATCATCAAGCTTGTGCATGAAAATCAGGCCGACCTCGACCAGGCCGCCCGGGTAATTGCAGAAAAAGCCTACGCGCTGGGCAGCACGGACAATCTCACGGTTCAGCTGATTCGCGTCGAGGAATTGCGCAGTCAGGACGCCAGTGCGATTTATCAGCAGCTAACCGAGCTTCCGTTTCCGCCGATTTTGGAAGCCAGGATGATGATTGATGGTTATCGCATCATCAGGGAGGTGCACGCCAGCAGTCGCAGCCATGTGTACCTGGCCGTGGATGACGAAACCAGCACACAGATCATCCTGAAAACCCCCTCGATAGACCTGCGGGCCGACCCAGCCTACCTCGAACGATTCTTGATGGAAGAGTGGATCGCGCGACGCATCAATAGTGCCCATGTGCTCAAGCCGTGCCAGCAGACCAGAAAACGGAACTTTCTCTATATAGTCACCGAATTCATTGATGGACAGACCTTGACGCAGTGGATCATTGATAACCCCAAGCCGGAATTGGAAACCGTGCGCGGCATTGTTGAGCAAATTGCCAGGGGTTTGCTCGCTTTTCACCGGATGGAGATGCTGCATCAGGATCTGCGGCCGGAAAATATCATGATTGACAGCACCGGCACGGTGAAGATCATCGATTTCGGCGCAACCAGGGTGGCCGGCATCGTTGAAATTACCACGCCCATTGAGCGCACCGATCTGCTGGGCACTGCGCAATATACGGCGCCCGAATATTTCCTGGGCGAAAGCGGCACCTCGCGCTCAGACCTGTTTTCCCTGGGGGTCATAACGTACCAGATGCTGACCGGCAATCTGCCCTATGGAGCCCAGGTCGCAAAATCCAGAACCAAAGCCACACAAAACCGCTTGACCTATCGTTCCCTGCTGGATGACGAGCGTGAAATTCCGGCCTGGATAGATGGTGTGATCAGGAAGGCCGTGCACCCGAATCCATACAAACGTTACGAAGAATTATCCGAATTCATGTACGACCTGCGGCACCCGAACAAGGCGTTTCTGAACAAAACACGGCAGCCATTATTGGAGCGTAATCCAGCGCTCTTCTGGAAGAGCGTGTCCCTGATTCTGATGGCCATCATAGTGATGCTGCTGGCGAGGTAGGGCGGCGCGTGGGCCGTGCCCGATAACGGAGGATGCGGCCAAAATGCGGACCTGGGGCTGGCGAGGGTGGCGAGCGATATACTAGGCCCCATGCAGATCACCTCCATGCATTTCAAGGCACGCGTCGGCGAAAAGCTGGCGGATGTGCGGTTGCAGGGCGCATTGAAGAAATTGCAGAGCAATTTCGTCAAAGGCCGCGCCGACCGTATTACCGAACTCGACAACTTCAGCGATATCCGCGATGCCGCGGCAGAGGGTCGTGATCGGGCGCTGGCGCACCTTGATGTGTATCTGGAAACCTTCGAGCGCAACGCCACCGCCCGCGGCACCGTCGTGCACTGGGCGGAAACCCACGAGGACGTCAATCGCATCGTCAACGAGATTGCCGCGGAGCACGGCGTGCGCAAGGTGATCAAGTCGAAATCGATGGTCACTGAAGAATGCGGGGTCAATGACGCGCTGATTGCCGCTGGCATTGAGGTTGTCGAAACCGATCTTGGCGAGTACATCCTGCAGCTGGCCAACGAGCCGCCGTCGCACATCGTCGCGCCGGTGGTGCACAAGACCCGCGAAGAAGTCTCGGACCTGTTTGCCGAAAAACACAACGCACCGCGATTGACAGACATTCCTGCACTGTGCCGTGAGGCGCGCGAAAAACTGCGGCCGCATTTCCTGTCAGCGGACATGGGCATCTCCGGGGCCAATTTCATCATTGCCGAGACCGGTTCGACACTGATCGTCACCAACGAAGGCAACGGGCGCATGGTGACCACGCTGCCCAAGGTCCATGTGGCGATCACCGGCATCGAGAAAGTGGT
>JBBKXO010000160.1:0-5166 GCA_037969525.1 Burkholderiales bacterium
GTCATCAACTTCACCGGCGGCGACACCTGGGGCCCGACCTTGAAATGCGTCAAGCGCGGCGGCAAAATTCTCGTCTGCGGCGCCACTGCCGGCTACGATCCCAAGGAAGACCTGCGTTATGTCTGGAGTTTTGAACTGAACATCATCGGCTCCAACAGTTTCTATGACGAAAACCTGAAGGCGTTGATGGACCTGATCCAGCAGGGAAAGATCAAGCCGGTCATCGACGAGGTGTTGCCGCTCGAGCGCGCAGCCGAAGGCTTGAAGCTCATCGAAAATCGCGAGGTTTTCGGCAAGGTCGTCATCGCACCCTGACCGGTTAACGCATGGCTGCTCTCCCTCCCGACGCGCGGGGCTACCCGGGCAATCTGGGTGCCCCGTTTACCGCACATGCCGGTCTGTCCCGCACGGCGCTGATCGACCTGCGCGAACCGCACGCGCCGCGCGAGCACAGTTTCAGCGACCTCGACGCCGCCGCCAATGCCGTGGCGCGCGGACTGGTTCGCAAGGGACTCAAAGTGGGTGACCGCATTGGCATCCTGTCGCTCAATCGCCTGGCATTTGTGGCCACTCTGCTGGGCGCCATGCGCGCCGGCGTGGTTCCGGTGCCCATCAATATCAAGCTCGCCGCCGACACCGTGCGCTACATCATCAGGGATGCCGGCGCGCAGCTGGTGTTCTGCGAAGACGCCTACACGCACCTGCTGCCGGACGATGTATCCGTGGTGCGTTATGACGGGGATGGCGTGAACGATGCCGGTGTTGCGTTTGCGCAGTTCCTGGATCCCGGTCCTTTTACACCGGTTGAACCCGCACCCGACACCATCGCCATCCAGCCTTACACCTCGGGCTCTACCGGCAAACCCAAGGGGGTCCTGTTAAGTCATTACGGCCAGAACTGGAGCCGGCTGATTCTGGTGCATACCCGCGGCACCACCGACCAGGATGTCATCCTCGTCGCCGCACCGCTGTACCACAAGAATGCACTCAATGCGATCAAGCAGGGCCTGACCGCCGGCGCCAGGCTGGTGTTGATGCCGCAGTTCAACGTTGTACAATACACGGCAGCCATCGCGCGTTACCGCTGCACCGTCATCTCCGGCGTGCCAACCATGATTTCCATGGTGCTGGCGCGCAGAAGCCTACTCGAAGAAACCGATACTTCTAGCGTGCGCACGGTGATGATGGGTTCAGCACCGTCTTCACCGCAACTGCTGTCCGACATCAGGGAGAACTTCCCGAATGCCGAGCCGCTGGTGGTCTACGGTGTCACCGAAGGCGGTCCGGTGCCGCTGGGTCCGCATCCGCAGGGCAAACCACGCCCACCGGGTTCCATCGGCATGCCCTACCCCGGAACTCACGCAAAGCTGATCAATGGTCCGAATAATGATGAAGGTGATGAAGGCGAACTGATCCTGAAGAACCCCGGCATCCTGCTCGGATACCACAATCTGCCGGACGAAACGGCCAGGCACATCCGCGACGGCTGGTATCACACCGGTGACGTTTGCCGCCGCGACGCCGAAGGTTTTTATTATTTTATCGGCCGCACCGACGACATGTTCGTCAGCGGCGGCGAAAATATTTTCCCCATTGAAGTGGAACAACTGTTGGAAAAACATCCTGCAGTGCACCAGGCCTGCGTACTGCCCTTCGCACACGAACTCAAGGGTCAGGTGCCGTATGCCTTCATCGTGACGCGCAATGGCGTAGCGGCAACAGAAGATGAAATCAGGCAATATGCGCTGGCACACGGCCCGGCGTATCAGCATCCACGACGCGTCTTTTTTCTCGAACAATTGCCGCTCGCCGGCACCAACAAGATTGATCGCGAACATCTGCGCCAACTGGTTGAGCGCATGACCGTAGCGACTACGACATCGAACAGCACCTCATAGTGGTGATGCAGCGATACCGGTAAAATTCATCGACAGCCTGGTAATTTCTGTGTTGTAAAGAATTACCGCGCAGCCTTTAATCCTCAGCCAATCCCGGAGCAATGCCATGACGGACACCAAACCCGCACCACCCACGCTAGAACAACTGCAGCAGCTGATCAGCCGCGGCCCCTTCAACCAGTGGCTGAATTTCACCTTCATCAAGGCCGACGAAAGCGGCATTGAAATCAAGGCGGCATGGCGCGAGGAATGGGTGGTGCATCCGGACCGCCGCTACACCCACGGCGGCATACTCGCCGCAATCGTTGACGTCGCAGCCGATTACGCCATCGCAGCACAACTCGGCCGGCCGGTGCCGACCATCGACATCCGCGTCGATTACCACAAGGCGGCAAAGCCCGGCGACCTGACCGCCAAGGCCCGCATCGTGCGCAGCGGCAGCCAGTTTTCCAGCGCCGAAGCCTATGTCTACGACAAGGACGGCGCTCTGGTCGCCAGTGGCCGCGGCACTTATTTCACCGCGCCGCCTAAGTAATCTCCGCCCGTGCCCGACGTCCTCGAAAGCCATATCCATGCCCGCACGCCGGCACAACGCTGGCGGCTGGCACTGATCCTGCAGCGGCTGGCACTGGTCGGCGTCATTGTCGCGGTGTGGTGGCTGCTCGCGTTACGGGTACCGCACTACATCCTGCCCGGTCCGGCACGGGTATGGGGTGCACTGATGCAGATTTCGGACAATGGCAATCTGTGGCAGGACCTCGGCATCACGCTGGGACGGGTCACCACCGGCTTCGTTCTGGCCACGCTGATCGGCCTGCCGCTGGGCATCATCTTCGGCGCCAGCAAACGGCTGGGTGAGTTCTTCGAACCCATCATCCCGGTGATGAACACCGTATCCTCGGCGATCTGGGCCACCTTCGCCATTATCTGGTTCGGTGTCTCCAATGCCACCACCGTGTTCGTCGTATTCATGACCGCGATGCCGCTGATCATCACCAACGTGTGGCAGGGCACGCGCACCGTCAATGCCGAATTTATCGAGCTGGCCCATGTGCTGCGCATGCCGGCATGGAAGGTCATGGTCAAGATCTATCTGCCGACCATCCTGCCTTATTTCTTTTCCGGTGCGCGCCTCGCCTTCGGCTTCGGCTGGCGGGTGTCGCTGGTCGCCGAGACGCTGGGTTCTTCCAGCGGTGTAGGATACCGGTTACGCCAGGCCGCCGACCTGATCCAGACCGACCAGGTGTTTGCCTGGACGCTGACCCTGGTGGTCATGATGGCCGTGCTCGAAATGGGCATGCTGCGCCCGCTTGAAAATTACCTGTTCCGCTGGAAAAAAGAGGCCGAGCAATGAGTGCTGAACGCAAAACTGCCACCCACAAGCGCGCCGACCGGCGCCTGATCATTGCCATGACCGGCGCCTCGGGCTCGATCTACGGCATCCGTATGCTTGAACGCCTGCGCGCCATCGGCGGCTGGGAAACCCATCTGGTCGTCTCCGACGCCGGCGTACTCAACGCGTACCAGGAATACGGCATGGACCGCAAGGGCCTGCACAAGCTCGCTGACGTCACCCACAATGTGCGTGATATCGGCGCCACCATCGCCAGCGGTTCGTTCCTCACCGCCGGCATGGTCGTCGCGCCCTGCTCCATGAAAACCCTGGCCGCAGTCGCCCATGCGCTGTCCGACAACCTGATCACCCGGGCCGCCGATGTCATATTGAAGGAGCGCCGCCGCCTGGTGCTGATCACCCGCGAAGCGCCGCTGAATCTCGCACACATCCGCAACATGGAGTCCGTCACGCTGATGGGCGGCATCATATTCCCGCCGGTGCCGGCCTTCTACAGCGGCGGCAAGACCATCGACGACCTCGTCAACCATACCGTCGGCCGCGTGCTCGACCTGTTCGACGTGGAACATGAATCCATCAAACGCTGGGACGGCGTGACCGGCCCAGCCGCCACTAAAGATAAGAAGCGCAAATGAAAAAACCGCCTTACGCCGACGAAAGTTTCCGCGATTTCCTGCAACGCCTGCGCTCCGAAAAAGAACTGGTCGACATCAAGCAGCCGGTCGACAGCCGGCACATTGCGACCCTGGTCGATCAGGCCGACAAGGCGCTGCTGTTTCACAAGGTCATCGGCTACGACATGCCAGTGGTCTCCGGCATCATCCGCTCGCAGAAACGCGCGATCATGTCCATGGGCTGCACCACTTATCCGGAAATCGAGTTCCGGCTGCAGAACGGCATCGAGCATCCGATCGCGCCCAAATACGTCGAAAAATCACCGGTCAAGCAGGTTATAAAGACCGGCAAGGATGTCGACCTGTTCAGCCTGCCGATCCCCATGTTCTCGATTTACGACGGCGGCCCGATGATCACCGCCGGCATCACCATTGCCCGCGATCCCGAGTTTGGCCTGAACTCCGGTATCTACCGCTTCATGGTCAAGGAAAAGAACCTGACCGGCATCGACATCGTCACCCCCAACAACATGCGCTTGTTTGCGCAACGCGCCTTTGAGGCCGGCCGCCCCTGCCCGATTTCGATTTCCATCGGCAATCATCCGTTCGAAAACCTCGGCTCCGGCTTCCGCGCGCCGCTGGGCACCGACGAAATGGCCATTGCCGGCGGCATCCGCGGCTCGGCCATCGAACTTGCGCAATGCGAAACGATCGACCTGCCATGCATCGCCGATTCTGAAATTGTGCTCGAAGGTGAAATCCTGCCGACCGGCTGGACCCAGCCCGAAGGCCGTTTCGGCGAGTTCACCCGGCTGATGGGCGGGCTGCACTGGAACCCTGTGGTGCGCATCAATGCCATCACCATGCGTAAAGATGCGATTTATTACGCCCTGCATATGCCCTGGGAAAACACCTGGCTGATGGCGCCGACGCGCTACACCCAGATCCGCCGCGCGCTGAAAACGGCCGGCATCCAGATCAAGGATATCAACGTCACGCTGGGCGGCTGCGGCATGTGGCACGCCATCGTGTCGATCAAGAAACAGGCCGGCGAAGGCAAGAATGCGCTGCTCGCCGCACTGTCGGTGATGGATCTCAAGCATGTGGTCGTCGTAGACGATGACATCGACGTGTTCAATGCCATGGATGTGGAGTGGGCCATCGCCACCCGCGTGCAGGGCGACAAGGACGTCATCATTATCCCCGGCAGCCGCGCCAAGCCGCTCGATCCCAGCCTGCCGGTCATGCCGCATGGCGTGGTGCCCACGGGCGCCAAGGTCGGCATAGACGCCACCATCTC
>JBBKXO010000161.1:0-2797 GCA_037969525.1 Burkholderiales bacterium
GCCGGATACCAGCGTGGTGCCGGCGTCTGATTGAACCGTGATCGTGCCGCCCTGCTCGCCGTTGGCGCTCAAGCGACTGCCGGCTTCGAGGGTCACGTCCTGCTTCGCGCGCAGAACGATTTTGCCGCTTGCGTCGCGCACCACCTGGTTGGCATCGATGATGCCCGCGTTGCGCAGCGCCGCGCCGTAAATGCCGACTTGCCCGCTTTGCGCAAGGATCTCGCCGAGATTGACGGCGGCGTTGTCGCTCGCCGTGAGTTCGACCCTCACCCCCGGTGTACTGGTGTCGAAGATCTTCACCGACTGGCCGGCGGCGAGGATCACGTCCCCCTGCGGGCTGTTGATGATGCCGCTGTTGGTGACGTCGGATCCGACCAGATAAACGCTGCCGCCCGAAGGCGTAGTGATGGTGCCCTGGTTCTCCACCTTGCCGGCAAGCGCATTGGGCGCGAAATTGAGCCGGCCCGCGAAAAAGTCCTGGTTGCTCAGGTTGAGCGTCGAGGCCACCAGCCCGGCCACGTCGACGCGCGCGCCCTGCCCGAACAAAATGCCGCTTGGATTGATCAGGAAAACCCGGCCGTTCGAGGTGAGCGCCCCGAGGATGACTGATGGATCGGGGCCGATGACGCGATTGAGAACGCTCGAGGCGGCGCTTTGCTGGATGAAGCGCGTGGTTTCGCTCGCGCCAATCGAGAAGCCCTGCCAGTTGATGATTGCGCCCGGGCTGTTGGTGATGCTGAGCGTACTACCCTGAGTGGAAAAGCCGGCCTGACCCGCAACCACGGTGGGATCCGTGCCATTCGCCTGGGCTTGGCCTGCGGCAAAGACACACGCAATCGCTGCGACAACAGGTTTCAGTCGCCACGGGGTCGAAACTTGGTTGCCTCCCGTTGTCATTAACATCGCTTGTGCCTAGAAAGTGAAACTGATCCAAAATATCTCCATGCCACGGGATGTTCTGTGCGTTAACGCACGCTAGTCAGGCTCCGCGCCTATCTGTGCGCCATCGACAGGGCAGTACCTCCGGATTCAGCCATCCATGATCAGGACCGGATTGTGGTGCTGAAGTGTCCGAATCATTCTCCGGAGTGCAGGCTTGCCATGGCACAACAGACCCGTAGATGGGCAACGGACAGCTGATGACAGCAGTCCTTCAGCGTCTGGAACGCGCCGCGAGCCTTAAAGTTCGAAATGGGGCGAGTCTTGGAGCAGGTCAACGACGAGCAGCAAGTCGTCGCCAAACCGGATGACCCCGGGCTCCGTCATCAACCGTAACTCCTGCGCTGCGGACCGCAGCCGGAGAAAGCACAGGGCCTGGTGTTTGTCCGGCCGGTTTACGGCGAATATTTCCATATTGGAAACTTCACCAAATTCCGTGATACGTGTCGACAGCGCAGAGCCCAGACTCTGAACATCCCTGCACCCGGCTAAAGAAACCAGTAATTCTCTCATGACGACCTCCGGTTCATTCATTCCAGTTAAACGCTCATGCTGATAACCTGTTACGGATCCCGTCTCCAAGCTGCCCTGCTCCCGGGCGGGATTGCACATCGGACATCAAACGGATCAATTCTTTTTTGACCACGGCATAACACTCGCATGCGCGTGTTTCCAATCCGGTTCTCGCCAGCACCGATATATGGCCACGGCGGTAGCTTATTAACCCGTCATGCTGCAATTTCCCGGCCGCTTCGGTAATGCCTTCACGACGCACGCCGAGCATGCTGGCAATCAGTTCCTGTGTCATGACCAGCTCCTGCCCGGGAGCACGGTCAAGGGCCAACAGGAGCCATCGGCACAACTGTTGGTCCACGGAATGGTGCCGATAGCAGGCGGCTGTCTGGGACATCTGGGTGAGTAACGCCTGGGTATAAAACAGCAGCAACCGCTGCAGCTGACCGTTGCGATTGAATTCCGCTTTCAGCAGCTTTTCCGACAAACGGTAGCCATGACCTGCATTCTGCACAACCGCCGAACTGGGTGTGGTATTGCCGCCCATGAACAGTGAAATGCCAACCATCCCTTCATTACCCACTCCCGCGGTTTCAGCTGATGCACCAGTCTCCAGGACATAGTGCAACGATACGACGGCGGTGGCAGGAAAATAGGCATGTTGCAACTGACCACCGGGTTCGTAGAGCATTTCGCCAAGTAGCATCGGGACCAATTCCAGGTGCGGCTTCAGGTATTCGAATTCCGCCGCCGGCAGGGCGGCAAGCAGATGGTTTTGATCGGGACTATGGCTGGCTGACATGGCGCAGGTTGAAACTCCTGTGGTC
Organism: Burkholderiales bacterium; assembly: GCA_037969525.1. Classification (GTDB taxonomy): domain Bacteria; phylum Pseudomonadota; class Gammaproteobacteria; order Burkholderiales; family SG8-41. The sequence continues at coordinate 2,280 of JBBKXO010000161.1, forward strand.
TACTCTGGCGCGGTCAGTTCCACGCCGATTCCGCGGTATCCAACGAAGCGGCAGGCCTGGTTGAACATCGGCTCTCCGCTCACCCGAAACTTTTGATTCGTACCGTCGACATTGACCCGGCTGAATTCGAAGTCCAGGAACGGCTGCCGGGCTGCGATCTTTGACTGCAGCGCTGCCCGCTCGGTCTCATTCCAGCCGTTCGTACGGGAAACCCCGGGTTGGCCCTCCAGGGAATCGACCTGGATTCCGAGCATCTCCAGTACCGGACCGGAAACCTTGGTAAAGCTGCCGGACTCGTCCTGCTCCCAGTACCAGTCAGATGCCAGTTCAGTCAGACTGCGAAAGCGCGCTTCGCTTTCACGCAGTTCGGCGGTGCGCTCCTGCACCGTCTGCTCCAGCACTGTGTTGTAATTCTCGAGCTTTTTGTAAAGCAGGTGCACTTCCAGCAGATTGCGAATACGCGTTTTGACTTCGACGATATCGAAAGGTTTGCTGACGAAATCCCTGGCGCCAGCCTG
>JBBKXO010000162.1:0-12268 GCA_037969525.1 Burkholderiales bacterium
GTGCGACACCTGAAGGCGTGCTGACCACCACCTGCGCGCAGATGCGCATGTCGGCGGGGACCAACCGCCAGCCGCAATACGCGCTGGTGTTCGCCGGTGAGCACCAGGCAATCATGAAAAAAGGCGGCTGGTCGCGCGAAGACGTACAGAAGTACGTGTTTGAAAACACGCAGATGAAACAGGCCGACCTACAGCGCGCCAACATCAGGCCGGGCCCGATCACCGACGAAACCGAAAAGACTTTGCAGACGCTGGTGCACACGCCGCAGGATCTGCTGGTGATTGCGGCGGGCGGCAAGGCCGGCGTGCAGTCCTGCTATATCCCCGGCTGGGGTAGCAAGAACGGCTCGCAGAGTGTAACGCGGGAAATCAAAGCATCATAAAAATACTGTTTAAAATCAACTACTTATGTAGTTACTGCGGTATCACAGAAGGAGAGTGCCATGTCATTGCAGATTTACGATCCAACCACAGAAGTACAGGGCAGAACCATCGCCTACGCCGCGCGGCCCAAGTCGCTGAAGGGCTTGCGCGTCGGTCTGGTCGACAACACCAAGCACAACTCCGATCAGATTCTGCTGCGCATCGCCGGCATCCTCGAAAAGGAACACGGCGCGAAGACGCACGTGATCCGCAAGAAGAAGAGCGCCGGATCCGCGCCCAGCCCGGAGATGATTGCCGAGTACAAGAAAAACTGCGACGTGGTCGTCGCCGGTGTCGGCGATTGAGGGTCATGCAGCTCGGGCAGTGTGCTCGACAGCATAGTATTTGAACAGCAGGGTGTGCCTTCGGCGTCCATCGTGACCCATGTGTTCACGGTGACCGGCAAGGCGATGGCGCGGTCCTGGGGTGTGCCGGATCTGAAGTTCCTGGTGATGCCGCATCCGATCGCCAATCTGACACCGGAGCAGATGGATGAACGTGCGGCGGAAATTGCGCCGAAGGTGGTGGAGTTGTTATTGAAAGGTCAGGGCGGCGAGTAGTCGCTCAAGGACGGGAGTGCTTGCGCTCCCGCTGGTGTTTGTCGTGTGGTCAAGGGGAGTCAGCCATGGGATATGCACGTCGCGTTGCACGTAGTGGTATAGCCGCAGCACTGATCGGGTTTTCTGCTGTGGCATCGGCGCAGGCCTGGTCACCGCAGAAAAACGTCGAGATCGTGGTGCCCAATCCGCCGGGCGGCAGCAATGACAAAACGGCGCGCAGCCTCGAGCGCATCATGCTCGCCAACAAGCTGCTGCCGGTATCGCTGAGCATTCAGAACAAGGCCGGAGGCGGCGGTTCCATCGCCTATACCTATGTGCAGCAGCGCACCGCCGATCCGCATTTCCTCGTGGTGTCCGGACCGGCCATCCTGACCAACCACATCGTCGGCTCCAGCAAGTTGCACCACACTGACCTGACGGCCGTGGCCTCGCTGTTCGACGACTACACGGTGTTCGCTGTCAATGCCAATTCGAACCTGAAGACCGGCAAGGACCTGATTGAGCGCCTGCGCAAGGATCCCAAATCAGTGACCATCGGTTTCTCACCGCTGCTCGGCAGCCACAACCACATTGCCGCCGGGGTGCTGATGAAAACCATAGGCGGCAGTGCGCGCGACCTGAAGGCGGTGGCGTTCAAGGGGTCGGCCGATGCACTGACCACGCTGCTCGGCGGTCATATTGACCTCGTCACCACGGCGGCGGGCAATGCGGCACCTCATGTGGCGTCCGGCCGCTTGCGGGTGATCGGCATTACCTCGGCGCAGCGATTCCCCGGCGTCTATGCCGGAGTGCCGACGTGGAAGGAGCAGGGTGCCGATTTCACCTACGGTGCATGGCGCGCGATTTTTGCACCCAAGGGTCTGACACCGCAGCAGTCGGCGTACTGGGAAGGTGTGCTGCGCAAGGCCACAGAAGCGCCGGAATGGAAGGATGAACTGGAAAAGAACATCTGGTCGAACGTGTTCACAGCGGGCGCAGAGTTCTCCAAGGAGCTCGAGCAGGATTACGCAGCGATGAAGTCGGTGCTGGTGGATCTGGGATTGGCGAAATAACCGCAGCGCATGCAATAATTTCCAAGGGGCCATCCGGCCCCTTTTTTATTCGCGTCGCCGTCCTGTTATGCTTCGTCTGCGGCGCGTGTCGCGCCCGCGCGAGGCCGGTGTCTCCGGCATAAGGTTTTCCCTTGATAGAACATCCCGTCATAGTCCTGCCCGAAGGCCAGGAGCCGCATACAGCCCGCTGGCGCTCTGAAAACGGCGCAGCACCACCCAAACGGGTGGTCATTGCCGATGACACGATGACTGCCGACTCGGCTTATCGGCTCGCTGCGGAAGGTACCGCATTGTTGTGGCGCAGTGATTACCAGAACGCGCGCCAGTTGTTGCAGGCGCTGGCGCGACGCATCGACCGTCCGCCGCGCCGCGCACGGCGCAAACCGGAAGCGCCGGATCCCAAACCCGGGGCGGCCTTCCACCGCCATCGCCAGGCGCAGGCGCAGCGCGCGCATACCCTGTCGATGCTGCTGGTGCCGTTCGATGCGGATTACGGCATGCCCTTGCGCCGCGCACCCGACGTGCGGCTGGCCTGTAACGAGGCCTGGGGCCCGGGCAATGAAGCCTGCGTGGCCTCGCTGCGCGAACTGCTGGGACTGATCGGCGCGAATGAATGGCGCAAAAAAGGTGTGGCCGTGCCGGCACTAGGCGCGCACATCCATCCGCACTACGGCGTATTTGCGCCGATCCGCAGCGAGTATGTGGGGCTGGTGGCGGCGGCGCCGCTGTCGACCAAGACGCTGGCCTTCGACATCGGCACTGGTACCGGGGTGCTGGCTGCAGTGCTGGCGCGGCGCGGTGTCGCGAAGGTCATTGCCACCGAAACCGACGAGCGCGCGCTGGCTTGTGCTCACGACAACGTGGCGCGGCTGGGAATGGGCGCGCAGATTGAAGTCGTCAAGGCCGACATGTTTCCTGAAGGGCGCGCACCGCTGATCGTGTGCAATCCGCCGTGGATACCCTCACAGCCCAGCGCGCCGATCGAGCGCGCAGTGTACGACGCCGGCGGCAGCATGCTGCGCGCATTCCTGGCGGGACTGGCGGCGCATCTGGAGCCTGAAGGCGAGGGCTGGCTGGTGATGTCGGACATTGCCGAACATCTGGGGCTGCGTACGCGCGAAGAACTGCTGGCGATGATCGACGCGGGCGGACTGAAAGTGCTGAGCCGTGGCGAAGTCCGGCCCCAGCATCCCAAGGTGCGCGACAGCAGCGATCCGCTGCACGCAGCGCGTGCTGCGGAAATGACTTCGTTGTGGCGGCTGGGCGTGCGCTGACGCCACAGTCAGTACCCGGGGCAGCGCTTACCTGGCGCCGGCCTTTTCCAGGATCTCCACCATCGTCCGGAAATTCCGCGATTTCGCCAGTTTGAGTGGCGTGTTGCCGTTGCGGTCGGCGAGTTGCAGGTTGGCGCCGGCGGCGACCAGTGACTGCAACGTAGCGACATGGCGCGGGCCGCCGTCGCCGAGCACGATGGATTCAATCAGTGCGGTCCAGTGCAGGTTGTTGACATGATCGAGCGGTGCGCCTGCGGCGATCAGTTGCTTCACTACACCATGGTGGCCGAGATGCGCGGCGGCAATCAGTGCCGTGCCATCGTAGCGGCTGGTGGTGAGCTTGGCGCTGGTGCCCAGTGACAGCAGCGTGCGCAGCGTGTTCTCATCGTTGGCAACGGCGGCGATGGTAATCGCGTCATAACGGTCTTTTTCCAGCAGTTCCAGGTTGGCGCCGGCTTTGGCCAGCGCGCGGATCGCACCTTCCTGACGGGCATAGGCGGCGACATGAACCGGCGTGCGGCCGTAGGGGTCGCGCGCGTTCACATCGGCTTTCTGCGCAATCAGGTTTTCAATTTTTGCCAGATCACCGCTGTGGGCCGCGGCATGCAGGCCGCTGTAGCGGGCGACCTCGGATTTGCTGGGCGCAATCTGCGCCACAGACAAAGCCGGCGCCATCAGCGCGAAACCGCAGCATGCGGCCAGCGCGGCACGGATGAAAGTGAAACGTTGCGGATTTCGGCTCATGGCGGGCTCCTGTGATTGAGTAAGGTTAACGGACGGCGATTACTTCAGCAGATCCTTGACCTGCTCGAGTGCAGCGACGGCACATTGTTCGTCGAGATGGCCGCCGGGCGCGCCGCCGATGCCGACCGCACCGATGACGTCATTGCCGGCACGCACCGGGACACCGCCGCCGAGCAGCAGGAAACCGGGGATGTGTACCAGATTGGCCGCACCCGGATTCTTCTGCGCGGTTTCCATCATTGCGGAAGTATTGTTGCGCGCGGAGGCGGAGGTGAACGCTTTCTGCAGACTGGCGCCCAGTGTGTGCGGGCCGGCGTTGTCGGCGCGCTGTACGGCGCGGACAGTGCCGGCGCGGTCAACCACGGTCGCGGTGACGGCGTAACCCTTGGCGGTGCACGCGGCGACGCTGGCAGCTGCAATCTGGTTGGCGAGATCCAGCGAGATGTTTTTTTCGCTGCGTACGGCCTGTGCGTTTGCCAGGGTGGCGGAAGCGAGCAGAGCAATGGCGGACAACTGAACGATTTTGCGCATGGTGTTCTCCTGAGTGGACATTGCGGTTGTTGGTTCAACCGTGGGAGAACTATAAAAATCCGCAGCGCGCGTGCCCATTCGTAGGGTTACGCCCGGCCCTCCGTACAAGTACGGAATGCCTGATCAGGGTCCAGTTTCGACCAGTGCTGCGTAGCGCAGGATCAGTTGCGCCAGCGATGCGGCATCGAGCTTGGCGAACAGGTTGGCGCGGTGGGTTTCGACGGTGCGCGGTGACAGTTCCAGTGCGCGGCCGATTTCCTTGTTGGTGAGTCCGGCGACGATCAGCCCCAGCACTTCGCGTTCACGTCCGGACAATTGCGCGTAACGCTCGCGCGCATCGCGGTCGTTCTGATTGCGTGCGCGCGATTTCACATGCTGTTGTACGGCGGCCTGCAGTGCATCGAGCAGTTGCTGATCATCCACGGGTTTTTCGAGGAACTCTGCGGCCCCGGATTTGAACGCGCGCCGGCACATCTCCACGGTGCCGTGGCCGGTGAGCATGATTACCGGCTGGTCCACGCCTTCGGCGACCAGCGTTTCGAGCACGGTCAGTCCGCTGATGCCCGGCATGCGCACATCGAGCACGATGGCACCGACACTGGCACGATCAAACTTCGCCACAAAATCCTGCGGGCTGGCCCAGGTCTGCACGCGTAGCCCCACGGTGCCGATCAGCAATTCGAGACTGTCGCGGACCGCGGCATCGTCGTCGATCAGGTGGATCAGTGGTGACAGCGGGCTGTTCATGCGGCTGGCGCCAGCGGCAGTTGCAGGGTGAAAGCCGCGCCCCGCGGCGGATTGCCGGCGGCGGTGAGCGCACCGCCCATGCCGGCAGCCAACGACTCGCACAGGCTCAAACCTAGGCCGAGGCCGCCCTCGCGGGTCGTGAAAAACGGTTCAAACAGGCGCGGCAATACGTCCGCGGCAATACCGGGGCCGCTGTCACGCACGGTCAGCACGCCTTTGCCGTTGGCGGTGCCCATGTCGAGGTGCAGCCTGCGTTCGTTGGCAGGAACCTGGACCAGCGCCTGCAGCGCGTTGGTCAGCAGGTTGTGGATGATCTGTTCCAGCGCCACGGGTTCGGCGAGGACGGTGATTGCGGTGCCGCTGACCGCAGGCTTGACAGCAAGGCGCCGCAGTTCGGGCTCGAGCAGGTACAGTGCATTGCCGACTGCAGCTTCCAGGCTGACCGCCTGCAAATGCCCCGAGACATCCGGGCGTTCGACGGCGCGGCGCAGACGCTGCACCACGTCGGCGGCGCGGCGGGCCTGTTCGGCACTGCGCTGCATCGCATCGCGTGCGGTGTCGAGTTCCGGCGGATCGTCGGCGAGCAGCCGGCCCGCGGCCTGAATATTGGCGAGGACTGCGGTGAGCGGCTGGTTGAGTTCGTGCGCCATGCCGGCGGCGAGTTCGCCCAGCGTGTTCAGCCGCGCCACCTGGCCCAGCCGCAGCAGTTCTTCGGCACGACGCCGCTCGGCCCGCTGGCGCTCGAGCGCGAGCAGCCCCGCCAGTGTGGCGACCGTGAGCAGCACCCAGCCCAGCATCTTCAGCCAGGGCAGATCGGCCCAGCCAACGCTGTGCACGGCGACCACATCGAAAGGCTGGCTGTCGGTAGCGAGGCGTTTGCGAAAATCGAACCGCCACCAGCCATGGTCACTGCGTCCGGATTGCAGTACGAAGTTCTGATTGCCGTGTTCCAGTGTCACCCGTACCGCGCTGGATTCCCGCGGCATCGGCCATTCGTCCCAGGGCACCATGTCGCGCAGATTGATCTGTACTGCATAACTGGCCGGCACGGCGGCCTGTACCAGTTGATAACGGCCGTCCGCAAAATTAACTCCGGTTGCTGCGGCACGGCGCTGCTTGCGCGATTCTTCTTCTGCGGCCTGCAGCGCCGGATCGGACCATGCCGTTTCGCCGGTACGCTGCTGCACGTTCATAATCTGCGGATAGACCGAAGGGATGCGCTGTCCGGTATCCGCTGTGCCGCCGTTGGCCTGCAGCAGGGCAAGCATGGACATCACGGCATCGTGCTGGGCGGTGCGCTGGCTGAGCAGCCGGTGAACGATGCGCGCGTCAGTCTCGAAGGCCGCACGCAGGTGGCCGAGTTCCAGCCGGACAATGACGATGCAGCCAATGGCGGCGACTACCAGCCCGGTGAGTGTGACGGCCAGCCGGTTGTAGCGCAGGGGCATCGATACCTTCAGCGCCGTGTCGCCTGGTACAGCGGCATCACTGTTGGCAGCAGGGCTTCGATCTGCTGAATGCGGCTGTAGCCGGCCGGATGCGTGCTGAGAAATTCCGGCGGGCTGCTGCCCTCACTGGCTTTGATCATTTTCTGCCACAGCGTGACCCCGGCGCGCGGATCGTAGCCGGCGCGCGCGGAGAGTTCCAGGCCGATGCGATCGGCTTCAGTTTCATCGACGCGGCTGAACTTGGAAGCGATCAGCGCCTCGTAGCCGGCATTCGCCAGGCTGGCCGAACCGTCGCCCAGGCCCAGCAGCGCGGCGCCGACGCCGATGGCGGTCTGCGCGGCCATCGCCTGTGAAACCTGTTCACGTGAATGCTCGCGCAACGCGTGCGATATTTCGTGTCCCATGACGATGCCGATTTCGTCATCGGTCAGTCTGAGCTGATTGATCAATCCCGAATAGAACATGATTTTGCCGCCGGGCATGCAGAAGGCGTTGAGTTCCTTGCTGTTGACGACATTGACTTCCCAATTCCAGCCCGGGGCGTCGGCGCGGAACACGCGGGTCTGCGGCGTGATGCGGCTGGCGATGGCGCGTACCCGCCGTGTCATCGCCGGATCGGTGTTGAGCGTGCCTTTTTTTGCCGACTCGGCCTGCAGTTTGCTGTAGGCCTGCGCGGACATCTGCTCGAGTTGCTGCGATGAGACCAGCAGCAGCTGGCGGCGCTCGGCGCCAACGGCGCCACTGGAGGTCGTGGACTGGCAGCCGCTGAGGGTGACGATCAGCAGGGTGCTTAACAGTAGTGCCAGGGTTTTTAAACTATGATTCATGGCGTTGCTCCGGATACGGATAGGCTGGTCGTTATGTGCCGACGCAGCCGCGAAGGCATCAGATTGCGCAAATCGCTGTCAGGCATTGTACAGCGTCCCCAAATGATGGCAGGGAGCCCTGTTATCGCCCGCTGGTGCGTCATTCTGCGTAGAATGCGCCCCTTTGCCGCCAGACGCTCATGATCAGATTTACCCAGATTACGCTCCGGCGCGGCGTCAAGGTCCTGCTCGAGGGCGCGGACGTGGCGCTCAACCCCGGCGACAAGATCGGCCTGATCGGTGCCAACGGCACCGGCAAGTCGAGCATATTCTCGATGCTGCGCGGCGAACTCCACGCCGATCAGGGCGAGGTTGATTACCCGGCGCGCTGGCGGGTGGCGCATGTCGCCCAGGAAACGCCGGCGCTGGATCGCGCGGCGATTGACTACGCCATCGACGGTGATACCACGCTGCGCCGGCTGGAACAGGAACTCGCTGCGGCCGAAGCCGCTGATGACGGCAACCGCATCGGCGAAATCTATGCCGAACTCAGTGATGCTGATGCCTGGACCGTGCGGCCGCGCTCGGAGCGGTTGCTGCATGGCCTGGGCTTCACGCACGAGCAGATGGAGCAGCCGGTGGCGAGTTTCTCCGGCGGCTGGCGCATGCGGCTGAATCTGGCGCAGGCACTGATGTGTCCTTCGGATCTGCTGCTGCTCGACGAGCCGACCAATCATCTTGATCTCGACGCGATCATCTGGGTGGAGGAGTGGCTCAAGAAATACGAGGGCACTCTGGTGATCGTATCGCACGACCGCGATTTCCTCGACGGCGTGGTCAATGTCGTAGTGAACATCGACAGCCAGAAACTGAAGCGCTACTCGGGCAACTACTCCGACTTCGAGCGCCAGCGCGCTGCGGCCATAGTGCTGGCATCCGGCATGATGGAGAAGCAGCAGCGCGAACGTGCCCACCTCGAATCCTTCATCAACCGCTTCAAGGCGCAGGCAAGCAAGGCACGCCAGGCGCAGAGCCGCATGAAAATGCTGGCAAAAATGGAGGAGCTGGCGCCGTTGCATGTCTCGGCGCCATTCCAGTTCGAGTTCCGTGAACCGTTGCGCGCACCCGATCCGCTGCTGGTACTGGAAGACGTGGCCGCCGGCTACCGGGCAGAGGACTTGGACGGCGCGGTCGACAAGGTGGTGCTGCGCGACATCAAGTTTTCATTGCAGAGCGGACAGCGTTACGGACTGCTCGGGATCAACGGTGCAGGAAAATCCACGCTGATCAAGACCATCGCCGGGGAACTGGCGCCGTTGTCCGGAACGGCCAATTTCAACAAAGGGTTGGTAATCGGCTATTTCGCCCAGCACCAGGTTGAAATGCTGCGCAATGACGAGTCACCGTTGTGGAATCTGGCGAAGATTGCGCCGCGCGTGCGTGAGCAGGAGCTGCGCGGTTTTCTCGGCGGATTCAATTTCCCCGGAGAAATGGCATTGAAACCGATCACCCATTTCTCCGGCGGCGAGAAGGCGCGGCTGGCACTGGCGATGATTGTCTGGCAGCGACCCAACCTGCTGCTGCTTGATGAGCCGACCAACCATCTGGATCTGGAAACGCGTGAGGCGCTGACGGTGGCGCTGGCGCAGTTCGAAGGTACGCTGGTGCTGGTGTCGCATGATCGCCATTTGCTGCGCGCGACCACCGATGAATTTCTGATCGTTGCCGATGGGCAGTTGCAGCCGTTCGATGGCGATCTTGATGACTATCGAAATTGGCTGTTCAAGACCAAACTGGCGGCGGCGCAGACGGCTTTAGCCTAATAAAAACATACGCAGCAAGGGTATGTAGCCCCTCGATAAGTTGGTTTACGGGGCCAATTAGGTGCAACAAAGCCGCAATTGATTAATATTTGTGCAGTATTTAACGGCAAATTCTCCGGAATCAGGGTATAAAGAAATCGGTATCCCGAATTTCCTCCTCCGTTCGGGTACTTGTAAATTCCGCGCAAGGGTTCTTCTCCTGCGCGGCTTTTTTTATTGGCCCCCCCCGATTAGGCATGGAACCCGGGCCAGGGGCCGGTATTCGCTAGCGGCTATTGCACGGCAAGGGCTGGCGACCTTTTTCGATGGCGTGTCTGGTGCCTATTCGAGCGTGATCCCGGCTGACTTGATGATCTTCGCGGTCAGGGCCAGATCGGCCCTGATGAATTTTCCGAATTCCTCCGGCGACTGGGTGATGATGTCGAAGCCGATCGCCGTCAGGCGGGTCTTCAGTTCCGTTGCGTTCAGCGCGGCAATGATTTCCCTGTTCAGGCTGCCGACTATGTCGCGCGGGGTGCCGGCGCGGCTGACGATGCCGAACCAGGTGCCTGCGGAATAGCCTTTCAGTCCTGCTTCGCCAGTGGACGGAATGTCCGGCCAGTTCGGATGGCGTTTTTCCGCTGCAAACGCAATGACCTTGGCCCTGCCGGCTTTTGCATGCGGCATCACGGTGGATGCGCCGGTGATGATGAGATTGACCTGGCCGCCCAGCACCGCATTCATCGCCGGTCCGGAGCCCTTGAATGGCACGTGCAACAAACTGATGCCAGCCAGGGTTTCGAGCAGCGCGCCGCCCAAGTGGTTGGTGGATGCCGTGCCCGGCGTGCCATAGCTGATGCTGCCGGGTTTGGACTTGGCCAGTGCAATCAGTTCCTTCATGTTACTGGCCGCGAGCGTAGGGTGGGCGGCGATCACGAAGGGTACGTAAACGGTCTGAGTCACCGGGGCGAAGTCGCGAGCGGCGTTGTAAGGCAGTTTCTTGACCACATTGGGGTTGATCGACAGCGTGGTCTGGGTGACCAGCAGGATGGTGTAACCGTCAGGTGCGGATTTGGCCATCAGGTCGGCGCCGATCATGGTGCTGGCACCGCCGCGGTTATCAACGACAAACTGCTGCCCGTAATGCTCGCTGATCTTGTTGGCAATGCCGCGGGCGACCAGGTCGGTGGTGCCACCGGGCGGGTAGGGCACGATGAAGCGGACCGGCTTGTCGGGGTAAGCAGCGGCAGCGTATGCGGGCAGTCCTGCGCTGAATAGCAATGTGGTCAGAATCAGGGCGGTGCTACTGATTATGAGTTTCATGCTGTGCTCCTCGCGGGTTATGGTTAGCAGACCAGTTCCAGTCCCTTGGTTTTGAACAACGCAGCGTGTTTGGGGTCGGCAATAAAGTCGATCAACGCCTGTGCCGCAGCAGTGTTTTTCGATGCAGCGCACAGTCCGACAGAGGTTTCAAATACTTTTTGCACTTCAGCCGGCAACGGTCCGACCAGGTCGAGTCCTGGTACCGCCATCAGTTCGGGAATCTGTTGCAGGGCAATTTCCGCTTCGCCGGCCACGACCACTTCGCCGATGTAGCCGCCGGGGCGGGTCACGGTTCTGGCTTTCATCTGTTCGGAGATGCCGAGTTTCTCCAACATCACCGGGATGTACATGCCACTGGCGCCGTGCACGGTATGGGCGATGGATTTTGCGGCGAGCAGAGATTGTTTGAAGGCGGCGAGCGAGCTGATGTCGGGGCGCGGCGCACCACTGCGCACGCCGACGCCGACGACGGCACGGGCAAAGCCGCGGCGGGTGTTGTCGGTCACGAAACCAGCCTCTGCAAGGCCTTTCAGCGCGCCGCTGCCAAGCACGACGAGGTCCCCGGTTTCACCGCCCTTGATGCGCGCGACCATGGCTTTGGCCGAGTCGGCGCTGATTGTCACCTGGTTGCCGGTGTGCTTTTCGTAATCTGGAATCAGCGCGTCGAGTACCGGTCTGGTGCTGTTGGAAGTGAGTATTTTCAAAGTGATGGCCATGGTTTTCCTGTGTTGGTGTGGAGAGAGTAATCAGGCCGCTCGCGCAAAATCTGCAAGGACCTGTTTTTCGTAGGCCAGCAATTTTTGTATGCTGGGGCGCTGTTGCAGCCGTTCAAAGTGCGCCGCGCAATGCGGGAAGCCCGACAGATCGAGATTGAAGCTCAGGCCGCGGCGGAAACACCAGAAGAAGTAGGCGTCGGGTGCCGTGAAGTGATCAAAAAAGAATTCCCGGTTGGCCAGCAGGCCATCGGCGATTTTTAAATCCCCGAACAGCAGCTTGTTGCCGACGCGTTTGACCGCTTCCTCCGAGCCGGGCAGGTCACAGTAATTCTCCGGTCGCGCGTTCGGTGTCAGGTGCGGATGGATGGTCGATGAAAACCAGGCCATTAGCGAGATCGCCTTGATTTCTGTTTTCGGATCCTGCGGCAGCAATTTAGCTTGCGGGAACTGGCGCGCGATCCAGATCTGAATTGCGACATTCTCGGTCAGCGGTTCACCGTCGATGATCAGCACCGGCACCTTGTGCTTGGGATTGAGCTTCAGGTATTCCGCTGTTTTCAGGTCGCCCGAGCGCGAATTCAGGTTGCGGACTTCGAATGGCGCACCGGCCTCCGTCAACGTGACGTAAGGTACCAGCGCGCAGGTCCTGGGTGCATAACACAGCGTCAGTTGCATGATCGTTTTTCCGTCGGTTACAGGGTGTTTTCCGAACCAAAAATCACGGTGCACTGACTCGAGAGTACGCCGCCGTTGCCGTGATTGTCGCAGGGCGGAGCAGGGGCCCCGAACGTGAGTTCGGGGATGCGACCCCGGAGACAATCGTGCGCACGGCTCATAATGTG
>JBBKXO010000163.1:0-6421 GCA_037969525.1 Burkholderiales bacterium
ACTATGCGTTTACCCATAACAATAATACCTTTAAAATCAACTATTTACGTATTTACCCTAGGCCAGCTTGGCGACGATCGCCGCGGTGAAGGCTTTGGTGCCGGCACTGCCGCCCAAATCCCGCGTGACCTGTTTCTTTTCGGCGAGCACTTTAGTCAGCGCCGCATCAATGCGCTCGGCCGCTGCGGTTTCACCGATGTGGCGCAGCATCAGCATGCCCGAGAGGATCATCGCCATCGGATTGGCAATGTCCTTGCCGGCGATGTCCGGTGCCGAGCCGTGCACGGCTTCGAACATCGCGCAGTTCTTGCCGATGTTCGCACCCGGCGCCACACCCAGCCCGCCGACCAGTCCGGCCGCGAGATCGGACACGATGTCGCCAAAGAGGTTGGCCAGCAGCAGGCCGTCAAAGGTTTCGGGCTTGATCACCAGTTCCATGCACAGCGCGTCGATCACGCGCGCATCGCATTCTATGGCGGGAAAATTCTTTGCCACCTCCTGCCCCACCTTGAGAAACAAACCGTCAGTCATTTTCATGACATTGGCCTTGTGGCCGATGGTCATTTTCTTGCGGCCGTTCTTCTTCAGGTATTCGAAGCCATAGCGCGCCGTGCGCTCGGTCGCGCCGCGGGTGATGATCTTGATGGCTTCCGCGGTGTCGTCGTCGATCATGCGCTCGTTGCCGACGTAGAGGTCTTCGCTGTTCTCGCGGAAGATCACCAGGTCGACGTTCTCGTAGCGTGACTTGACGCCGGGATAATTCTTGATCGGCCGCACGTTGACGTAGAGCTGCAGCTCCTTGCGCAGCGCAATGGCGATGCTCGGATAGTCGCGCTTGACCTTCTCGCCGGTCGCGCTGGTGCGCTCGAACTTGATGCGGTAATTGCCGCCAAACGGCGTCTGTGTCGGGCCTTTCAGCGCCAGCTTGTTGCGCTCGATCGACTCCAGCACGCTCACCGGTAACGCCGAGCCCAGTTCCTTCTCTGCACGCAGACCGACCAGTGCTTCCTCGAACTCCACCTGGGCGCCTGACGCCTTGATGATGGCGCAGGCTGCGCCCACCACTTCCGGCCCGATACCGTCGCCGGGAACTACCGTCACCTTATGCAATCGCAATTCTCCTGATATTCAAATTGTAGCGCCCCGTCAGCTGGGGTCGCCGGAACTGCCCAGCGCCCTGAGCCTGGGAATGATGAACGGCAACAGCACTGAAATTGCCGACATCACCAGCAGTGTTACGGTAATGACACTGCCGTAGAACACGCTGGCGTCGCCCCCGGAAATGGTCATCGCCTGGCGGAACGACTGCTCCATGATGGCGCCCAGCACCAGCGACAGCACCAGTGGCGCCACCGGTATGTCCACCTTGCCGAACACGTAGCCGATCACGCCGAAAAACAGGATCAGCCACAGGTCGACGGTACTGCCGTTGATGGCGTAGGCGCCGATTCCGGAAATAGTAACGATCAGCGGATACAGGATGCCCGGCGGTATGTAGAGCAGCCGCACGAACAGGCCGATCAGCGGCAGGTTCAGGATCACCAGCATCACGTTACCCACGTACATGCTGTTGATCAGCCCCCACACCAGGTCGGGGTGATTCTGGAACAGCAGCGGTCCCGGCTGCACGCCGTACATGATGAAAGCGCCGAGCATCACCGCAGTAGCGCCGCCGCCGGGCACACCCAGAGTCAGCAATGGCACCAGCGCGCCGGCAGTATCCGAGTTGTTCGCTGATTCGGGTCCAGCCACGCCTTCGATGGCGCCATGGCCAAACTCCTCGGGGTGCTTGGAAATGCGCTTCTCGGTGGTGTACGACATGATCGACGCGATGGTGCCGCCCGCACCGGGCAACACGCCGATGACAAAGCCGATGACGCCGCCGCGCCAGATCGGACCGATCGAGCGTTTCCACTCCTCGCGCGTCAGCCACAGCTTGCCGGTGATTTTCATGGCCTCCGGCGCCGTGCCCTTGAATATATCCTCGAGACCGCGGAACACTTCGGCCATTGCGAACAATCCCACGACCACGACGACGAAGCCCACGCCGTCCTGGAATTCCGGTATGTCCATGGTGAAGCGCGCCTGCCCGCTCTGCAGATCGATGCCGATGGTGGCGATGACCAGGCCCAGCACCGTGGCCAGCACACCCTTGGCCGGCGACGCGCCGGTCAGCGTGGACACGGCGGTCATTGCAAACAACATCAGCGTGAAATATTCCGCCGGGCCAAACTTGAGGGCAATAGTGGTCAGCGGCACTGCAAACAGAGTGAGGCCGACGACACCGATGGTGCCGGCGATAAATGAACCGATCGCGGACACCGCCAGCGCCGCACCTGCGCGGCCCTTCTTGGCCATTTCGTAGCCGTCGATGGAGGTCATCACGGACGCCGCCTCCCCCGGTGTGCGGATCAGGATGGCCGTGGTCGAACCGCCGTACTTGGCACCGTAGTAAATGCCGCAAAGCATGATCAGTGCCGACGTCGGGTTCATGCCATAGGTAATCGGAATCAGCAGCGCAATGCCCGCCGAGGGGCCGATGCCCGGCAGCACGCCGATCACGGTGCCCATCAGTACGCCGATGAAGGTGTACCAGAGATTGATCGGCTGCACCGCAACCGCAAATCCGTTGAGTATGTGGGTGAAGGTATCCATCTGCGCCTCAGAACGGCAGGATGCCGCGTGCAAGCGTCACCCCGAGCAGCTTGGTGAATGAAAAATAACTGCCGATCGAGAAGAGCAGCGAGGTCGACACGTTCATGACCCAGCGGCCGCGGTTAAAGTAAAACGTCATTGCCAGCAGATAGATGGCCGTGGCGAGCATGTAGCCCGCATGTTCAAAGACGAGCACATACAATCCTGTCCATACGGCGACACCCACGACCACCCAGTCATGCGACTCCCAGGTCAGGGGCGGGGAGGCGGCCGATTTATCGCCGGCTTTTACTTTGCGCCGGTCTCGCAGCATTTCGGCCAGCAACATCGCCGCAGCAATCAGCAATCCGATGCCCAACATGCGCGGAAAGGCCTTGGGACCCAGCGGATCGCCCAGCTCAAGGGCGGGAATCTGTTCCGTTGCCCAGAAATAAACACCCGCCAGCAGCAGCGTACACACCAGAATAATGCGGTCTGTCATTTTATTTTTACCCCTCCGGATGATCGGCGAATCGCGCGGCGACTGACCAGCGCTGCCACGGTTCCTGCCTGTCACGCCACGCATCCGAGTTACTCGACGCGTTTTGCAGGGCGAAATCTTAACCGAGTTCTCCCTGACCGTGTTGGCGCAAAGGCCAAAATTCCACAACCACACCCCGTATGGTGGAATCAGCTTCATTCCTGACTCGGCGCAATGGCATCCGTAACTGATGTAGACTGATTTCAGTCGATTCCGCCCGGCGCAGTTCATCTCCTGGGCACCCACATTAGTTCATCAAAGTGGGATTCATGCCCCGCCGCGCCCAAGACGCTCTTCGACAGTGCATACGGAGCGCCGCGCGCCTTGCGCAGTCACCGCCTTTCAGGAGCCGCCATGAACCACAACCCATACAACGCATTGCAGGAATTCAAATTCGGCAGCAAAACCGGCCAGTACTACTCACTGCCGGCACTCGAAAAAGCCGGCCTTGGCAAAATATCTCGCCTGCCGGTCAGCTTGCGCGTGGTGCTGGAGTCTGCACTGCGCAATTTCGACGGCAAAAAAATCACCGAGGCCCACCTCAAGAGCCTCGCCGGCTGGAAACCCACCGGCAAGCGCAATGAAGAGGTACCCATCGTCGTCGCCCGCGTGCTGCTGCAGGACATGACCGGTGTGCCGCTGGTGGTGGATTTTGCCGCTATGCGCGAAGTTGCGAAAAAAATGGGTGCCAACCCCGACATTATCGAACCCTTGTGCCCGGCACACCTGATCATGGATCACTCGGTGCAAATCGACCACTACGGCTCGAAGGACGCGCTGAAGAAGAACATGGAAATCGAGTTCAAGCGCAACCGCGAGCGCTACCAGTTCCTGAAGTGGAGCGCACAGGCGTTCGAGACTTTCGAAATCATTCCGCCCGGCAATGGCATCTGTCACCAGATCAATCTCGAATACATCTCGCAAGTGGTCTGGCACAAAGGCGACGTGTATTACCCCGACAGCCTCGTCGGCATAGACTCGCACACCACCATGGTCAACGGCCTGGGCGTGCTGGGCTGGGGCGTAGGCGGCATTGAAGCCGAGGCGGCCATGCTCGGCCAGCCGATGTACTTCCTCGAACCCGATGTCGTCGGCGTACACCTGAGCGGCAAGTTGAGCGATGGCGTTACCGCGACCGACCTGGTGCTGAAAATAGTCAAAGTGCTGCGCGATCACAAGGTTGTCGGCAAGTTCGTCGAATTTTTCGGCGAGGGCGCGGCGTCGCTGCGCATACCGGATCGCGCCACCATCGGCAACATGTCGCCTGAATATGGTGCAACCTGCGGCTACTTTCCGGTGGACGATGTGTCCTGCGAGTTCCTCGAAATGACCGGCCGCGGCGCCATCGTTCCCGCCGTCAAAGCCTACTGGAAAGCCCAGGGCATGTACGGCATGCCGAAGAAGGGCGACATCGACTACTCGGCTGTCGTCGAACTCGACCTGGCGACAGTCAAACCCGCGGTGTCGGGACCGCGTCGTCCGCATGATCATCTCGATTTGCCGGAACTCAAGAGCAAGTTTACGGAGCTGATGAGCAAGCCTTTCGCCGACGGCGGTTACGGCAAAAACGCGAATGATCTCAACAAGCGTTTCGAGGTGAAACCGGATGCGCCGGCTGCCAGTGCCGGTTCCGGCGGCGGTGCGCTGCACGGCGTGAGCCTGGGCGCCGACAGAAACAAGGTTGAAATGGTCGACAACCGTCCCTCGCACAACCCGGTCAGCAGCAAGGCGGTGAATGCCCTCGATGGCAACTTCGATATCGGCCACGGCGATGTGCTGATTTCAGCCATCACTTCCTGCACCAATACCTCCAATCCCGGAGTGATGCTCGGTGCCGGATTGCTGGCGAAAAAAGCCGTCGAAAAAGGCCTTAAACCCCCCGCCTATGTCAAAGCCTCACTGGGACCCGGATCACTGGCAGTCACCGAGTATTTGAAAAAGGCTGACCTGCTGACTTATCTGGAACAGCTGGGCTATTACGTCTCCGGTTACGGTTGCACCACCTGCATCGGCAACTCCGGCCCGCTCGATCCGGCCATAGACGCAGCGGTCTCCAAAAACGATGTCGTGGCTGCCGCCGTGCTGTCAGGCAATCGCAATTTCGAGGCACGCATCCACCAGAATATCAAGGCCAATTTCCTGATGAGTCCGCCACTGGTGGTGGCTTTCGGCCTCGCCGGCACTGTCAACATCGACATCACGAAAGACCCACTGGGCAGCGGCAAGGACGGCAAACCGGTGTATCTGAAGGACATCTGGCCCTCGACGCAGGAAATCGGTGCCGTGATGAAATTTGCGACGGATCCCGAGATGTACAAGAAATTGTTCTCGGCCTTCGGTGAAGGCAATCCGATGTGGGACGAGATTCCGGCCTCGGTCGGCGCGACCTACCAGTGGGACGAGAAATCGACTTATGTGCGCCATCCACCCTACTTCGACAGTTTCGCCATGCAGCCGGGCAAGGTTGCCGACATCAAAGGCGCCCGCGTGCTGGGCATTTTCGGCGATGCGATCACGACCGATCACATCAGTCCCGCCGGCGGCATCAAGCCGACTTCACCCGCAGGCCAATACCTGCAGGAGCACGGTGTGGTGGTGGCTGACTTCAACACCTACGGCGCACGCCGCGGCAACCACGAAATGATCATGCGCGGCGCGTTTGCCAACATCCGCATCAAGAACCTGATGGTGCCGGGTACCGAAGGCGGCATCACCATCCACCAGCCCTCGGGGGAGAAGAAGTCGATATTCGAAGCTGCGATGCACTACAAGAAAGACGACGTGCCTACCGTGGTATTCGGTGGCGACGAATACGGCCAGGGTTCATCCCGCGATACTGCCGCCAAGGGCCCGCTGCTGCTGGGCGTGAAAGCGGTGGTGGTGCGGGTGTTCGAGCGCATCCACCGCGCCAACCTGGTGTTCATGGGCGTGCTGCCGTTGCAGTTCAAATCCGGCACCACGGCACAGACGCTGAAGCTCGACGGCAGCGAAATCATCGACATCAGCGGTATCGAGAAAGGCATCACGCCGATGCAGGACGTGACCATGACCATCACGCGCAAGGACGGCAAGAAGGAAACCGTGCCGCTGACGCTGCGCATCGATACGCCGATCGAAGCGGATTATTACCAGCACGGCGGAATTCTTCCCTATGTATTGCGCGAACTGCTCGCAGCAAAGTAAGGCATGGTTCATGCAGCGCCTGTCCTGACTCTGCGTTCACGATGGCCGGCATCCACCCGATGC
>JBBKXO010000164.1:0-2522 GCA_037969525.1 Burkholderiales bacterium
CCGGTTGCCGCTAAGGCACTGGCCCTGGCGCTCTACCAGGCCTACTTCGCCAAGGACATGGATATTTCCAGTCCTGTCGTTACTGCCGATATCGCTGCCCAACTCGGGCATGACCGGAATGCGGTGGCTGAGGCCCTGAATGATCCGGCAGTCAATGAGCGCCTGAAGTCCGCGGTCGACGCCGCCATAACATGCGGCGTCTTCGGCTCACCCTACATTGTCGTCGATGGTGAACCCTTCTGGGGTTCCGACCGCCTTGACCAGATCGAGCAATGGCTGGCGAAAGGTAAATGGTAATCGCGCACTACCCATTGCCATATTCAGCGCAAATTGCATAAGCCGCTCGGCGCAACTTGAGCGACGCGAGCCATGCGTATAATCGGCGGCACAAACCCCGATTGACGTAATTCTGCGGCGGGTCGGATCCCACAGGATGCTGCCCGGAACAATCGGGAACAGCAGCCGCAGCGAGCAAGGCAAGTCCGTGACTACGCCTGAAGGAATACACATGAGTAATATCAGCACCCGCGTGCTCACGTCCACTGACGAATACGGCAATGTCACCGTCACGCTCAACCGTCCCGACGTGCACAACGCTTTTGATCCGGAAATGGTGAAAGCGCTGACCGGGACGCTGCACCGCATCGCCAAGGATAAATCGATACGCGCAGTGGTCATCGCCGGCGCGGGAAAGAGCTTCTGCGCCGGCGCCGATATCGCTCACATGCGGCAAAGCGCGCATTTCACCAAGGCGCAGAATTACAAGGGCGCCAGCGAGTCGGCGCGCATGTTTCACGCGCTCTATACCCTGAACAAACCGACCGTTGCCGCAGTCCACGGTGCCGTGCGCGGTGGCGGCTGCGGCATTGTCGCTGCATGCGACATTGCCATTGCCACGCGCACGGCGACCTTTCGCTTGTCGGAAGTGAAAATCGGAGTCATCCCGGCGATGATCAGTCCTTATGTGATCGGCGCCATCGGTGAGCGCCAGGCGCGGCGCTACATGCTGTCGGGCGAGGAGTTTGATGCCGCCGAAGCCTGGCGCATCGGACTGGTGCATGACATCGTCGAAGTCGAGGAGCTAACGGCGCGCGTGGGTGCCATGCTCGGCCAGTTGTATTCCAGCGGGCCGCAGGCCGTGCATGCGATAAAACAACTGATCCCGAAAAGCGCGCACAGCCTGATTGGTCCTGGCATCGTTACTGCAACCGCCAAACTTATCGCTAAAATCCGCGCAACACCGGAGGCACAAGAAGGCCTGTCAGCCTTTCTCGAAAAACGTAAACCATCGTGGACGAGTCCACCGCAGAAGCGGCGTTAAGTGTTAATGCTGCCTGCACCCACGGCCCAGGCCTGATAAGGGGTACGACTATGTCATTTCCAAAAAAAGTACGAATCTTCGAAGTCGGTCCGCGAGATGGATTGCAGAATGAAGCCGCGCCAGTCCCGACTGCCGCCAAAATCGAACTGATCCACCGCTTGCAGGACGCCGGCGTGTCGATCATTGAGGCCACTGCATTCGTTTCGCCAAAATGGGTGCCGCAAATGGCCGACAATGCCGAAGTCATGGCCGGCATCCGCCGCAAACCGGGCGTCAGCTATCCGGTGCTGGTGCCCAACATGAAAGGTCTGGATGCGGCGATCGCCGCCGGCGCCGAGGTAGCAGTGGTGTTCGGCGCCGCAACCGAAAGTTTTTCTCAGCGCAACACCAATTGCAGCATCGACGAAGGCCTTGCACGCTTTGCTGAAGTTGCGCAGGCCGCAATCGCCAAAGGCATCAAGGTGCGCGGTGATATATCGGTGTGCCTGGGCTGTCCGTATGAAGGTGAAGTCGATCCCGCGGCAGTCGTGCATGTGGCACGCGCGCTGGATGCCATGGGCTGTTACGAAATCTCCATCTGCGACACCATCGGCACTGGTACCGCAGGCAAGACCCGTGCGGTGATCGAAGCCGTCGCCAAACACATTCCTGTTACCCGCCTTGCCGGTCATTTCCACGACACTTACGGTCAGGCCGTCACCAATGTCTATGCTGCGCTCGAATGCGGCATTGCGACTTTCGACAGCTCGGTATCCGGATTGGGCGGCTGCCCCTACGCCAAAGGCGCCACCGGCAATGTCGCTACCGAAGACGTGTTGTATCTGCTCGACGGTCTCGGCATAGAAACCGGTATCGATATGAACAAGCTGATTGCCGCCGGCGATTACATCTGCAGCATACTCGGTCGGCCAACCTTATCGCGCGCTGCGCGCGCAATCCGCGCCAAAGCCGCGTAATGACGAAACCTGAAACACGCTGTATCGCACTAAATACCAATTACTGAAACATTGGAGTCCGTGTCATGCCGTTATCCACCCCCGTCGCCCGCACGCTTAAACACACCCGCATCATCGAATGCAAAGGCTATGAGCGGGAAGATGGCTTGTGGGACATTGAAGGCCATCTCGTCGATACCAAAACTTATGTGCATACGCGCCGCGATGGCGGCGACGAGCGCCAGCCCGGGCAACCGGTGCACAAC
>JBBKXO010000165.1:0-3687 GCA_037969525.1 Burkholderiales bacterium
GTGTTGTACTGCTGCGATGATCCCTGCGCAGGGAGTTGACGGGTCCAATCCTTCGAGCAGACGACACAGCCGATCACGTCCGTAAAGCACGCCATTGACATCCATGGCTTCACTGACCCCGTCCGTAAACAGAAACAGCGCATCACCCGGGCTGATCGTGTAGCTGGCACCGGCATAGGCATAACCTTCAATCATGCAGATGGGTGGTCCGCCTGCGGCGTTGAGTCGCGCTAGGCCGCCGGTATTGCGCAGCAGGATGGGTGCGTCGTGCCCTGCGTTGGCATAATCCAGCCGCCCGCTGTTGAGCTCCAGGCTGCACAGCACCGCGGTCACAAACATCTCTTCGGGATTGTCGCGGGCGATTTCCCGGTTAGCTTCCGTCAGCGCGGCATCCATGACACTGCCGCCGCGCAGCGCCGCGCTCTTGCACAACGCCTTGCTGACCGCCATGAACAGACTGGCGGGCAGTCCCTTGCCCGACACATCGCCAACGAGGAATGTCAGCCGGTTGCTGGCCGGTTTGAAAAAATCGTACAGATCGCCACCGACTACCCGTGCAGGCGCCATCATTGCCGCAATGTCGCAGCGCTTCTCTATCGCAACCAGCGATTTGGCTTCCGGCAGCAGCCCGGTTTGCACCCGGCGTGCGGCTTCGAGTTCACCGGTCATGCGCGCTGCCGCCTCACGTTCAGCCTGCAGGGATACGCGCAACCAGCGACGCTGGCGTTCCAGTTCTATCAGGGAGCTGCCGAGAGAGGCCATGAATACCAGCGCAAGGCCGACCGCGGGTGCGGCCACGTCGAGCAGCAGCCCCTCAGCTCTGAAAGCCACACCACCGGTCATCGCGACGATGCCGATCAGCAGCGCTGCGCTGCTGAGTGCCACTGCGGGTCGTGTCCGCGGTAATACCACCACCATCAGCAGTCCGATCAGCGCGAAAACGGCCAGTTCGGCATTGCGCGCCCAGTGCGGCCGTGACAGGTAGCGTCCGTCGAATATGTTTTCAAGCATCTGCGCATGAATTTCTGAGCCGGGTACGCGTGCATCCAGCGGCGTCGCCGGGAAGTCCACCAGCGCGAGACCGGTGAGCGCGATGATCACCAGTTTGCCCTGTAACAGCTCTGGGTCGACCCGCTTCTGCAGCAGATCAACTGCGGAAATAAACCGTGATGGATCGTGGTGGCTGAAATAGATGTGGGCCAGCCCGTCATTTGCAGTCGGCACCGCGACGTCACCGGTACCGATGGTAGTGATGCCTCTCGCGTTGGCGCGGATGCGGATCGCTGGCTCACCGGCGGCGACGCGGATCATTTCGAGACTCAGAGTCGGCACTATTGCATTCTGGATCATTGATGCCACAGGCAGGCTGCGCACGATCCCGCCCTGCGTATTGGTACTGATTGCCCCATGGCCTGCTGCGGCGCGGTCGATGATCGAAGTGCTGCGCACGACATTGCGATAGCGCTGCAGGAAAGGCGCGGGGTCGGTACCGTCCACCGCAACCGGTGCGAAACTGCCGCGCCCATTGACGCTTTCCCCTTCGGTGCCGGCGACAGAGAGCACTGCGCGGGCATTGCGCAGTGACTCCGCAAATTGCCGGTCATTGTCGGTGCCCTGTGCATCCGCTTTTGTGGTGTAACGGTCTTTTTCCGGAAACAGCAGATCTAGGCCGATCGCCGCCGGTTGTTTTGCCGAGATGCTGTCAACCAGTCGGGCGAGTTCGTTGCGCGGCCAGGGCCATTGCCCATAGCGGGCGAGGCTGGCCTCGTCGATAGCCACGATGACCGCGGGTGCACTGACGCGTTGGCGCGGCCACAGCGCCTGATAAGCGTCGAACAAAGCCAGTTGCAGTGTCTGATGCACCGGCGTGAATGTTGCCTGTAGCGCCAGCAGCAATGCGAGCGTGACGAATCCGGAGATCCACGCCGGCCATCTTCGTGCCCGCCCTCCACGGCTCGCCGCGCTGGACTCCGCCACGCTCACTTGAGGGTCACCACCAGGCCGTCATGCGCGCTGATGATCTCCAGCGCCACTCCCGTGCGCGTAATTTCTTCAAGGCGCCGCGTCTGCCGCAGTACATCGTCAAGCTGGGCATCGTTATAGGCCGGCTCATGATGAAACAGGCACAGCCGTTTGGCATTCGCCATCTGGCACAGTTCGACTCCGGTCACGTTGCTGGAGTGCCCCCAGTCTTCCTTGACCGACGCCGCCTCCGCCAACGAATACATGGCGTCAAAGATCACCAGGTCGGCGTTGCGGAAAAAATCCGCAAATGCCTCGGCTTCATCGCTGTGTTCGGTGCGGTGTTCGGAATCGGTGGAATAGACTACGCACAGGCCGTTCTTTTCAAAACGGTAGCCGTAGGAATCGCCGCCATGGCGCTGCAGCGCCGGTGTGACCCGGTAGCCGGCGACATCGACACTCTTGCCCGGCTCCAGGACGACGAATTCGATCTGCGCCGGCAATTGCGTGAATGCAACCGGAAATGAAGGTGCACCATGCTGGCGGCGGAATGTGGCGGCGATTTCCTTGTGGCAACCGTGGATGATGATGCGATTGCCCGGCAGGTAGGCCGGTGGGAACATGGGGAAACCCATGATGTGATCCCAGTGCAGGTGCGACATGAACACGTGATAGGTCTGTGGCTTGTCGGGGCCGTAACGGCTGACCATTTCAGCGCCGTAGCGCCGTGCCCCTGATCCGAGGTCACAAAGGACATGGTTACCCTCGCCGTCGATCAGTTCGACGCAGGAGGAGTCGCCACCGTAAGTGCCGCTGACACTGAAAGGCAGACTGTCGATGAAGGCCTGCACAGCTTCAGGCGTAGCTAGCTGCCGGTTTTGGGCCGCGCTCAGGGCTGCAGCGAGCTTGGCGCGAAGCTCCTTAGCGGTCAGCGGTGAGGGCAGTGATCCCCTGGTGCCCCAAAAGCGGATTTGCATGCAGATAGTCCGTGGCTCAGGCGGCGGTGGTTGCACCGCTGATGGCCGTAAGCGCATCGTCGGTGGTTGTAAATATTTCGTAGACCAGATGGAAATGACTGATTTCGAAAATTTCCTGTACCAGGGGCTGCATCTGTGCAACTGCGATGCGCCCGCCGCGGGCACGGCCCTGTTTCGCAGCGATCATGAAAATACGCAGGCCGGCGCTGCTGATGTATTCGAGACCGGAGAGGTCCAATATCACCGCCTTGCCGCCGGCACAGCAGTTCGCCAGATGAGGGGCCAATGCGTCTTGAAGTTTGGCGGCGTTGAGGTGATCGACGCGGCCGCGAATCGTAACGACGAGGGCCTCTTCCCGGATATCTACGCCGACTTCCATCTCCGCACTCCTGCTCTTCTTGTACCGCGAGTTTAACCGATAGCGGACCGGCGGGCGGCGTCCATCTGGAGGTTCAGCGCAGCCGGGAGAATGCCTGTTCCAAGTCAGCGATCAGGTCTGCCGGGTCTTCGAGTCCGACATGCAAGCGGATGGTTGGCCCCCCTGGATTCCATGGTGTCGCTGTGCGGACTTTCTCCGGATGCGGCGCGGTGACCAGGCTCTCATAGCCGCCCCAGCTCGAGCCGATGCCGAACAGTTTAAGCGCATTGACGAAGCTTGTGACCCTCGCGCGGTCGTTCGTGTGCAAGATGACGCCAAACAGCGACGCCGCGCCATCGAAGTCGCGCTTCCAGATCGCATGCCCTGGAT
>JBBKXO010000166.1:0-6824 GCA_037969525.1 Burkholderiales bacterium
GCACACTGCAGGTACTCGATCGCGCGGTATTAAAGCCCAGCGAAATGCCAACAGCGCGGCAGCAGGCATTGCGCAGTCAGTTTGACCGACTGGTTGCCCCCGGCGGGGTCAAGGCTCGGCATCAGATCCTGTTCCGCAAAGGCGAGGGCTTAGGCGCCAATGCGCTGGCCATTCCGGACGGCACCATGATCATGACTGATGAACTGGTCAAGCTCGCCAGCAATGACGAGGAAATCATCGCCGTGCTGGCTCATGAACTGGGCCATCTCAACCGCCGGCACAGCCTGCGCATGCTGATCCAGAGCTCGATCGTGGCCTTTGTCGTGGCCTGGTATGTCGGTGACGTCAGTAACGTCGCGGCGGGTTTGCCGGCGCTGCTGCTGCAGGCCCGCTATTCACGCGACCACGAACTCGAAGCCGACCGTTTTGGGGCAGCCATGCTCAAGGCCAATGGCATTTCGCCGCAACGACTGGGCGACATGCTGTCGAAACTGGAGGCCGCGCACCGCACCAAGCAGAGCGGAGATCAGCCCGCCGGACGCAGCCCTGTCAGCGACTATTACGCCTCACACCCTGCCACCGAGGAACGCATCAAGGCGCTGGCGCAATAAACGTGATGGTTTGCGATCAAATATAGGTTCATCTGACGTAACTTATTCCCATGTCGATACGAACTATATAGTGAAGTAATCAACTCCTGAAGCTGCGGCAGGTTAAGCAGCAATGAAACTTGACTCCCAGGGAATAGTTCTACTTTCAAGATGATTCCGCAGCCAGCCAAAACATTAAGCGATCAGGCGCCATCCGTGCCTTGGTATCGTTATCTCGGCAGATACAGTACAAGCGAACTGGGAGCTCGTCTGTGGCAGTGCAGGCTTTGCTGGTCGATTACCTACTCGGTATTTCTGCTGATACTCGCCATCGAGAGCGTGATCCTGATTCCGTCAGCTTATAACTTCAAGAATAACGCCTTGCAGCTCATGGAACAGGAGGCCACGGCCGCGATACACGCCACTTTACTCGGTGCGCCGATACCTGACACAGCCGAGCAGTGGGTAAAGAAATTGCTGATGCTCCAGGGACGACAATCCATACTCGGTCTTGCAGTCCTGCGTGCTGACGGTAGCCTGCTCGGCCGTGCGGGTGAAGTGGAATTCATGAGATTTGATCTCAAGGAATTGCTGCACGGTAACGCACGCACCCTGCAACGGCTCCCGCTCGATGGTGCCCACTACCAAGTGGCCTGGCGTGAAGAAATCCGTAACGGAATCTATATTTTTTCCCTAAGGCTGGACAGTTCCCGGGTCAATGCCGAACTGGCGGCCTATGTGCTGCGCATTGCCGGACTGGTGGCACTGATTGTAGTGGTAGTCACTCTGGGCACCATGCTGGTGTTGTACCGGTCAGTCCTCAGCCCGGTACTCCGTCTGCGTGCCAGCATTGTTGGCGCCGCCGGTGATCCGGATCATGCCGAGGATTACCATCTGCCCGTAAAGGCAATGGGTAACCCGGATGAATTAAACGAAGTTTTTGCGGCACATAACAATATGCTGTCCCGGGTTGCCGAGAGCAAACGCACCGATCGCCTGCGTGCCGAAGAGCACGCGAGGTTTTTGGCACTGCATGATTCGCTCACAGGCTTGCCCAATCGCAATTTCTTCCTGGAACAACTCGACCGTACGTTGCGTAATGCCGATGAAGGGCAGCAGGACGTTTATGTGCTTGCCATTAATCTGGTCGGCTTCAGTGCTGTCAACGACGCCCTTGGCCAGAATATTGGTGACCAGGTCTTGCGCGAGACTGCTCATCGCCTGAATCAGTCGTTGACTGCAGATCAGTTTCTGGCCCGCCTTGGTAACGATGAATTTGCCTTAGTGAATGTCGGCCATGCCTATGCACTACAGGCTGCACGACGCGCCGAGGAGCTTATAAGCACACTAGAGAAACAACTGTTGCTGGAGGAGCACGAGATCAGGCTGCGTTGCCGAATTGGCATTGCGCATGCCGCGTCTGATAGCGTGGATGCCGAAATGCTGCTGCATGACGCCCAGGTTGCGTTACGGCGGGTGGGTACGGACGCTGCCATTCGCTACCAGTTTTTTTCACCAGACATGACACTGCAGGCGCAAGAGCGCCGGGTCATCGAGATTGAACTGCGGCGGGCATTTGATCTGGGCCATTTGCAACTACACTACCAGCCCAAAGTATCGCTGAAGCAGATGCCAGTTGATAAAACTGTCCGCGCCTGTGAAGCATTGTTGCGCTGGCATCATGCCGAACGTGGCTGGATTTCACCCGGGGAATTCATTCCAGTCGCCGAGGAATGCGGGCTGATTGCGCCCCTGGGCATATGGGTACTACGCGAAACGTGCAATCAAATCAGGAGTTGGCTGGATGCTGGTTTTGCTGCACCCCGAGTGGCCATCAACTTGGCAGCCCAGCAGTTTCGCGATCCTGAGTTCCCGCGAACCGTGCGCAACGTAATCGAAGAGGCAGGAATCAATCCAGAACTCCTTGAATTCGAGATTACTGAATCAGCAGCCATGGGTGATCCGAGCCTGACTATGGCCGTGCTGGCGGCTCTCCGTGACATCGGGGTTCAATTTTCGATTGATGACTTTGGCACTGGTTATTCGTCGTTAAGCTATTTATGCAAATTCGAATTCGACACACTCAAGATCGATAAATCATTCGTCGACGACATCGGCAAGAATTCAAATGCCGACGCCATCTGTGACGCCATCATCAGGCTAGGCCAGAGTCTGGGAAAAATTCTGGTTGCGGAGGGCGTGGAGACCAACAATCAGGCCGATTTCCTGCGCCGACGACGCTGTGACCAGGCCCAAGGTTATCTGTTTGCCAAGCCGATGCCAGCAGCTGAGATTGCAGACAGACTTGCCCTGGTTTCACAATCCTCAGCAGAGTAGCGCCTGATCCTGAATTAACTTTAACTTTTACACTCCAGGATAATATTGTAAGTAATTGTTTTAAATGTATATTTTTGTCATCCCGCCCTGTCCCCATTTTACGTGCAACAGCATCACCATGGACTAAATCTAACAATTTGTTAGGTTTGACCCCCCAGCGCCGCGCACCCAACATGGCTGCAAATAGAAGCGGGCGTAAGCACTAGACCACAGCCCACAACAAAGGGTGTGCGTATGCGGCAGGAATGGGGTTACTGCAGCAGTAACGACGTAGGCGCGCAGGCGTGCGCAACGGATCCATGCGCGTCACACTCCGCGTTTACAGATCTATTTCGACTATCGTCACTGACGCCAGCCGGCACCCGGATAGCCATGGGGCTGCACCGCCCATGCCTGTTGCGGCCCGCAGGGCATCAAGCACCGGTTCAGCCATGCCACGCCGCGCACGCCTGACCCTGCCCGGAGTCCCGCACCACGTGGTGCAGCGCGGCCACAATCGCGATGCGACTTTTTTCAGCGATGAGGATTACCAGACCTATCTGGATGACCTGCGCCAGGGTGCGGAGCGTTACGGCTGCGCGGTGCATGCCTACGTGCTGATGACCAACCACGTGCACCTGCTGCTCACTCCCGCGGAACCCGGCAGCCTGTCGCGACTCATGCGCTACCTAGGCAGCCGCTACGTGCATTACGTGAATTACGTTTACCAGCGCAGCGGCACCTTGTGGGAAGGGCGCTTCAAATCCTGCATGGTGGACGCGGACAACTACCTGCTGAGCTGCTATCGCTACATTGAAATGAATCCAGTGCGCGCCGGCATGGTCCAGCAGCCCAACGCTTATCGCTGGTCCAGCTACGCCCACCACGCTCTCGGCGCCACCAATGAACTGATACAGGATCATCCCGCCTATCAAGCGCTGGGGCAGACCGATGCACAGCAGTGCGAGAACTACCAAGCGCTGTTCCAGAACCCGCTGGACGAACTCACCCTCACCGAAATCCGCAGCGCCCTGAATCAGGGACTGGTGCTGGGCACGGAGCAGTTCAAGGACGAAGTGGAAGCGGCGACGGCGCGCAAGGTGCGGGCGGGCAGGCCGGGACGGCGCAAAGCCGAGGCGGGTGTACAGAAGGGGGAGAGGTCGTGTCTGTAGCTCGAGGGTTGGTTAATGAACGTCTATTTTTATAAAAGACAATCATTTCCAGATACCTGACTACACACGCCAGTCACAGGGCCAAAAAAAACCGGGGAGGGACCCCGGTTTTTAATCATTATCAACCTAGCTGTTTCAGGAATTAGCCGGCCGTATCACCATTTCAACCCGGCGGTTCTGGGCGCGTCCGTTTTCGGAACTGTTGTCAGCGATCGGCGAACCCTCACCCTGGCCATAAGTGGCCATCCGGTTGCGCTGGACATTGCGCTGGGTCAGGTAATTCGCTACGGCGTCCGCGCGCCGCAGCGACAAATCCTGGTTGAATTGGGTGCCACCCACACTGTCGGTATGGCCGGTCACCGATATCGTGCTGGCCGGATATTCATTCAGCGTATTGGCCATCCGGTCAAGAGTGGGGTAGAGCCTGCTGTCAATGGACGAACTGCCGCTTGAGAAGGAGACCGCGGCCGGCATGTTGACCTTGATTGATCCATCATTCTGTTCAGTGACCTGTACGCCGGAATCCTTGGTGGCCATTCCCAGCTTTTCCTTGATCAGTTGCCAGTTGTAGCCTGCCGCTGCGCCTGCACCTGCGCCGACGGCCGCACCAACGGCCGTAGCCTTGCCGGTGCCTCCGATTACCCTGCCGAGTACAGCACCTGCTGCGGCACCAACTCCGGTACCGACAGCCGTTTCATTTTGTTGTTGCGTCGCACAGCCGGCGGTCAACGTGGTCGCCAGCGCAATCGTGGTCAATATAAGGACGTGTCTCATGGGGAATCTCCGTTCGTTATTCAGGGTAATCAAGCCCGATACGCGTCATTCAGTGAAAACGCGGATCATTTCAGCACATTATTTAAAAGCTGAGCTGCCGGAAGCCCAGCGCCTTTGCGCGGAACTTCACTTGACCAGTATTTCCCTTTGCCACTACGGGGACTGTGCGGTGGTGCACATAAGCAGGAGGATTCGCTGATGCCGGTCTGCCGGCTATTTGACACTCACCGCTGTCCGTTTTGGCCTAAAAGGGCATAGGCCGGGAGATGTCAGGTGGGAAAAGCCTGCAGTGTACCGATGATGCCCAGCGGTGCGCTAACGTGATAGGGTTCCATCCATGAAGTGCTGCCAAACGCGATATTCTGGCGTTTTGGCGATAATTATAAAATTCGATCTATAGGAGGGATCATGTTCAAGCACATCCTCATGCCTACTGACGGCACCGAGCACTCCGAAAGGGCTGTCGAACGCGGCATTGAGCTGGCGAAACTTTGCGGCGCCAAAGTCACCGGAATCCACGTCATGCCGGATTTTCGGATGCTGGCCGCAGGCGCCGACATGCTGCCTGCCGCAGTAGACGCAAAAATGGACGAACAGGCGCGCGAGCAGGCCGAGCGTTTCCTGGCCTTTGTGCAAACGGCGGCCGACGCGGCCGGCGTGCCCTGCGAGACCACCATCGCAAAAAGCCAGCAGCCCTACGACGCCATCGTGGATATGGCGAACGAGCGGGGGTGTGACCTCATCGTGATGACTGCCCGCCACCGCAAGGGTCTGGTGTCGCTGATCATGGGCAGTGAAGCCAGCCGGGTGCTGCACCGGGCGTCGATACCGGTGCTCACTTTCCGCGGGCTGATGAGCGCCGACCATCCGGACAACGTGAAGAAAACCTGAGTCACCCAGGTCACCTGATCATCATCAAAAGGGTCGGCCCATTGCCGGCCCTTTTTCCATTTCACGATTCCGTGTCTGATTCTGAACAACAGCAAACGTTCAGTGCTGTCGCCTGCGCACCGGCAGATCGATAGTGTTTGATTCTATGCGGACGTTTTGTTGACACTCACGGCATGCGCCTGCAGAATTTATTTTTAACCAGACATTGCGAGAATTTAATGGCCAGGCTGCCTTTTGTTCAGGATGACACTCCCTCCGCAGAAGTTCGTGCGGCGTTCGAAGCGGCAAACAGTTTCAACGGCCGCGTGCCGAATGCGCTGCGGGTTTTTGCCCATTCACCGGCAATCGTAAAATTTCTGGTGCCGTTGCAGGCCGTATTGCAGAAAGACGGCCTGGGTTGCAAGCTGGATGCCCGGGTCCGTGCGCTCGCGATGAACAAGGTTTCAGCCCTCAACGAATGCAAGTATTGAATTAAGCACAATCGCCTGGTTGGGCGATCGGCAGGCTGGACCGATGAGCAACTCGATACCCTGAGCGGCGACGATTACCTTGAAAGCCCGCTGTTCGATGCGCGCGAGAAAGCCGTCATCCGCTGGGCCGAACTGGTAACGTGGAACAAGGCGCGCTATGACGACGATGCCTACGCGCAGCTGGCCATGCATTTTGATGCGACCGAGATCGTCGAGCTGACTACGGTTGCGGCATTCCGCGGACTGATGAACCGGTTTCTGGATTCTCTTCACATCGAGCTGGAAGATCCGGAATTGCAGAATCGTGGCGGTCGGGCGAAGGCCAGCCCCGAGGATCTCCACGCGTATGTTGAGAAACTGCTCAATCTGCTGTAGTAATACATATCAGGTCGAAATCACTATCTACCCTGCAGTAAAGGTGCGCCAGACACCTGACTGCCAGCGTCAATGGCTGATGGCACTTTCACTGTCAGCACTATATAACGAGGAGTTCCAGATGTATCATGCACTACGCCTGTTGCCGGCACTCTGTGCCGCCATGCTGATCGGGTTGCCGGTCACCGGTGCCGTCGCAGCACAATACCCAGATCGCCCCTTGCGACTGATCGTGC
>JBBKXO010000167.1:0-7172 GCA_037969525.1 Burkholderiales bacterium
AGCTACAGCGACGGTCCGCTTGGCCGCATCGACGCTGCCGATGTGATCAAGGCCATTAATTTCCGCGAGGCGCAACTGCTCAAGAAGTAAGCCGGTAGGCGACAGCGGCGCAAGGCTAGGCTCTCCAACGCACCACTTCCCCGGAGGAATGATCATGTTGATTCGTATCGCGCCCGGATTGCTCGCAGCGCTCGCACTGTTGCATACGCCCCTGTTACAGGCCCAGGCAACTGACAGATCGGTGTCGGAGTACCCGGCCAAACCCATACGCTTTATTGTCACTTTCAGTCCTGGCGGCGGTACCGACACCTTTGCGCGTGCGGTTGCACAAAAGCTGAGCGAGGCCTGGAGCCAGCCGGTCATCGTCGACAACCGTGGCGGCGGTGGCGGCAACATAGGGGCCAACACGGTGGCGCAGTCACCCAACGACGGTTACACCATCGTATTCACCACCAACGCCACCATGTCCATCAATCCGCTGCTCTACAAACTGCCTTTTGATCCGGTGCGCGATTTCTCGCCGATCAGCCAGCTGGCAACCGTGCCTTTCGTGCTGCTCGTACATCCCGGAGTGCCTGCCAAGTCGGTGGCCGAACTCGTCGCCTACGGCAAGGCCCAGGGCGGACGCCTCAGTTACGCTTCCTCCGGCTTGGGTGGCGGTTCGCATCTCTCGGCGGAATTACTGAAGAAAATGGGCAACTTCGACATGATCCATGTACCCTACAAGGGCGGTGCAACCGGGCTGATCGACACGATCGGCGGTCATGTGCAGGTCATGTTTTCGACGGTATTGACCGGCACGCCGCACATCCGCGCCAATCGGCTGCGGGGGCTTGCCGTGACAGGTCCGAAACGATCACCCGTATTGCCGGAGGTTCCGGCCATGACTGAAGCGCGCGGATTCGAGCAATTCGAAACCGATCTCTGGTACGGCATGCTCGCTCCGGCAAAAACCGACCGGCGCATCGTCGACAAGATCTACCAGGAAACCAAACGCGCATTGGCTCAGCCCGATTTGCGCAAACGCTTTGAACCCTCCGGTGCACAGGTCGTAGCCAGTTCGCCCGCGGAATTTGCAGCGACGATGAAATCGGATATCAAGAAATGGAAACACATCATTCAGATCGCCGGCATTAAGGGTGACAGCGCCCAATAATGCCCGACGCCCCCGCTGACTCATCTACTGCTGAACAATATTGCCAAAGTCGAAGGGATCCAAATCGCCTTCACGGTTCCATAAAAAATGTCGTCTGCGGGATTCTGTAATTGCTGCCGCTCACGTTATCATTTACTGCTCCACATTAACTTTTTAAAGGATAGTCATGGCAAGACTAGCACCGCTGCCCATAGGCGCAGCCCCGGAACTGAAAGAGATGTTCGAGAAGCAACTCAAGACCAATCACTACGTGGCCAACAGCCAGCTCATTATGCAGCGCAAGCCGAAGCTGGTGCTGGCGTTACGCGGCCTGTCAGCGGCGGTGTTCGATGCCGATGGCGAGGTGTCTCTGGGGCTGAAGCGGTTGCTCGCCTACGTGGTGGCGCGCACGCACGGCTGCCATTACTGAATGGCGCACAACGCTGGGGGGTCACTCCAGCAAGGCATACCGGCTGAAAAACTCGAGAAGGTGTGGGAGTTCCGCACCAGTCCGCTGTTCAGCGAAGCAGAGCGCGTCGCCCTGGAGTTCTCCATTGCCGCGGCGTCTCAGCCCAATGACGTCACCGATGAACTGTTCGAGCAGATGAAGCAACACTGGAATGAGGGGCAGATCGTCGAGATTACCGCCCTGATTTCGTACTTCGGTTTCATGAACCGCTGGAACGACACCATGGCCACTCCGCTGGAAGAACACCCCATCGAGAAGGCCGAGAAGCACATCACGCAGCACGGCTGGTCGGTCGGCAAGCACAAGCGCTGACCGCCTGCACTGGTAATGAGGGCGGCCTCTGGTCCGCATTGCGCGGCGTCAGGGCGACCTGCATGACGCCGCGCTTTTTGCTTGACGCTGTCATGCCGCCGGCGTAATTTACAGCGGCACGGAATCCCACCCTGGGTGAGCAGCCAAACACAAGGCCGCCACCCCTCAGCCTTAGTGGCGGTGGCTCAGCGCTTCACGGCGCAGCAAGAGCCACGTTCCTGTTGGAACCTGACGCGTAGACTTGCGCAGTCATAGCTGACACTTGCTGGGGAAATCATCTCGCCATACGCTCGTTACCGTCACCGCCCTGCAAAGGATCGACAGCTTTTTCGCCGACGAGATCAGCCGCGATCGCATCCCCGGCGCGGTCGTCGAAAAATGGCCGTCGTTGTTCCCTGCCCCCAACCCTGGTTGATTAATCAGCGCCGCCCGCCAAACATCCAGCGATGCACTTCGACCGACTGGTATGCGCCCGCCTTGACCAGCGGGTCATCGCGCCAGACGGCGTCAAAGGCCGCGCGGTCGGGCATCTGGATCATCATTACAGTGCCGGCCCAGGTGCTGCCGTCGTCGCCGAGCAGTGATCCGGTGACGATGACGCGCGGTTCAGCCTGGTGCCGTGCAAAATGCGCGCGCCGTGTCTCCAGCAGCGTCGCGGCCTTGTCTGCCGCACCCGGCGCGCCCTGCGCGATGACCAGGAAGCGCTGCTCCGCAGCCAGCGGGGTTTTGTATTCCCACATGGTACGGCCACTTTCATTGCGCCAGCGGCTGATGATGACTTCGCTGTAAAGCCCGGCCTTATGCCGCGGCTCTTCGTAGGCAAAGCGCTGCACTGCGGCGGCATCAGGCAGTTCCACGATATGCATGCTGCCGGTCTGCGCGGCGCCGTCGTCGGTCTGTGTGGGACCGCGGGCGACAAAGCCCGCCGCGTAGTCATCCATGAAGGCCCAGTGTGCCTGTTCAGTCTGCTTGCGCAGCGCGCCGACGCCGGGATTGTCGCGACAGAAAAAGAAATAGTGCATGGTTTTGCTTTAAGTTGAATGTAATAAATATGAACGGGCCCAGTGTACTATTTTTGAAAACTCACCATGAGCCTATTGCCCTCGCGAACGGCCCCAGCGGTCACGGATCAGTTTCACGGCCAACGGAATCAGGGTAATGGCCCCCAGCGCCACTACGGATATGAGTATCCGGTCGGACTCACCGGTGGCCATCTCGCCGCCAAAATGGGCCAGCAGAAAGCTGGCCGGCACGATGCCAACGAGGGTCGCTGCCGCGAATCGCCAGAACGTGATGACCGTGAGGCCCGCGGCATAACTGATGATGTCGAACGAGATAAACGGCAGCAGGCGGCTGACCAGCACGATCATCGTCAACTTGTTCTGCGAACCCATGAAGCCGACCTTCAGGCGGTCGCCGAACCAGCGGCGCAGCGTTTCCGCGCCCAGCCAGCGCGCAATGCCGAACGCAGCCAGCGCGCCGATCTCGGCGCCCACGATGACATAGACCGTGCCCCAGACATGGCCATAGGCAGCCCCGGCCGCCATGGCGATGGGGGCGCTCGGGATGGGGCTCACCATGATGGCCAGCACCATCAGCGCGATCACCGTCAGCGGGCCCCAGTTTCCCATTTGGGCAATGTGCTCGCGAAGGGCCGCGCCGTTGAGGATCGTCGCCAGTGCGCCTGTTTCATGCAACAGCCAATAGGTAGCGGCGAGCACCCCCAGGAGCACCGCAACGGCCAGCAGTTTAAAGCGCGTCGACTGCGTCATTTAAAAGTGGGTGAAGAAGAACTCATGGAGCAAGTTGGACTTTTCAGAAAAGTTACTCTGACTCCGGTTGTTCACTTGAGCATTCAGTTGGCCGGCTTCGCCGGCGCGATTCCTGCAAAGGCGCTCAGGTGGAACCAGGATGACAGGTTGTTGAGCAGCGCCGGCGGTCCGACCAGCTTAAGCCGGCCATCTGCGCGTGCCGCTTTGAACGACGTGTCGCCCATGAAGATTTCCGTCAGGGTGCGGCAGTCAGTGGTGAAGTAAACGTCGACCTCCTTGCCGGGGTCGTCTGTGCACAGGTCGGGTTTGCCGCCCGTCACGACGATCCACCAGTCGCGGTCGGTATCGCACTCGGGGAAATGAAACTTGAGCACCGTCTCGCGGCCCGGCAGCTTCGCGGCGTCGATGTTGCGCTGTATATCCCACATCAGAAACTGGACGTCGAGGTCCGTGTCGGTCATGGTGCCGCGGATCCAGCGCATGCCCCAGACGCCGAGCTGCTTGACGATGCTGGTCAGCTCCTGGCCCGACTCGGAGAGAAAATACTCCCAGCCGCGCTGACCGGGGATACGTTTGCGCACGATCATGCCTGCAGCTTCGAGCTCGCCGAGGCGCTTGCTCAGCATCGACGGCGAAATCCTGGGCAGGCCGCGCTGCAACTCACTGAAGCGCGTGCTGCCGCACATCAGCTCACGAACGACGAGCAGAGCCCAACGCTCGCCGAGCACCTCCAGCGCTTTCGCCACCGGACAGTACTGACCGTATTCCATTAACGTGCTTTCACGAAAGTTTTCCCAGGCGGCAGCTTCGTTTTGAGTTTACTACTGATTCAGTAGTGGATTGCTACAGTATCCGGAGTAGCTAGCCCGTGCTCCCGCCTCTAGGATCGGTTTCAGCGCATCCAGCATTGCTGCACCACACAACCACGGATGCTGAAACGAACATCACACCACCGGAGGTTCTGATATGAAAACCCTGACGAGCAAATCCATCGAGCAATTCCGTAGCGCAATCCGCGGTCAAGTCATCGTGCCCGGCGATGCCGAGTACGAGAAGGCACGGCAGATCTGGAACGGCAGCATAGACCGCAAGCCGGCACTCATCGCGCGCTGCCTCGGCAATGCAGATGTCATGGCAGCGATCGCGCTGGCGCGCGATCTGAAGCTGCCGCTCGCGGTGCGTGGCGGCGGACACAACATCGCGGGTAACGCCATGTGCGATGACGGTCTGGTGATTGATTTGTCGTTGATGCGATCGGTGCGGGTGGATCCCGACGCCCGCCTCGCGCGGGTCGAGCCCGGCGCGCTGTTGAGCGACGTCGATCAGGAATGCCAGGCTTACGGCCTCGCCACGCCGCTGGGCATCAATTCGACGACCGGAATCGCGGGACTCACCCTTGGCGGCGGTTTCGGCTGGTTGAGTCGCAAGCACGGCATGACCGTGGACAATCTGGTTTCGGTAGAGGTGATTACTGCGGAGGGGCGGCGCGAAGTCGCCAGTGCCGACAAGAACGCCGATCTCTTCTGGGCCGTGCGTGGTGGCGGCGGAAATTTCGGTGTGGTCACGATGTTTGAATTCAAACTGCATCGCGTAGGGCCCGAGATCTTCAGCGGGTTGATCGTGTTTCCGATGGAACAGGCAATCGCGGTGCTCAGGCAATATCGCGAGTTCGTCAAGACAATGCCGGAAGATCTCAATGTGTGGGCCGTACTGCGCAACGCGCCGCCCCTGCCCTTTCTGCCGGAGTCGGTTCACGGCAAGGGCGTAATCATTCTGCCCATCGTCTATCTGGGCGACACGGAGTCCGCGCTGCGCGCAATCGAGCCGCTGCGAAAATTCGGCAAGCCTTACGGTGAGCATCTCGGGCCCATGCCCTATGCGGCCTGGCAGCAAGCCTTCGACCCCCTGCTCGGCCCCGGGGCGCGAAACTACTGGAAGTCGCATAACCTGGCCACGCTCAAGGACGAGACGATCGATGCCGGCCTGCGCTACGCAACTACGCTGCCGACCGGCGAATGCGAAATCTTCATTGGTCTGCTCGGGGGCGCAGCGGGCAAGGTCCCTGTCAACGCGATGGCCTACGGTGCGCGCGACGCGGAGATGGTCATGAACATCCATGCGCGCTGGCAGACTGCCGAGGATGACAAACGCTGCATTGGCTGGGCACGCGAGGCTTTTGAGGCCGTCGGCCTTCATGCCACGGGCAGTGTCTACGTCAATTTTCTGACAGCGGAAGAAGGGGCGCGGATCAGCGCCGCCTACGGCCCGAATCAGGCGCGGTTGGTGACTATCAAGAACCGTTACGACCCGACTAATCTGTTCCGCCTCAATCAGAACATCCGGCCGTCTGTGTGACGGATTACTGCGGCATTTGGCTGCTGCCCGGACCAGCGGATGCCGGGTCCGGTCCGATGTAATCAGAAATAGCCGGCCATCATCCTGTCCACCCAGGCCGGCAGACGCACGTCGTCCTTGCGCTCGAAAGCGGGAATGTACGGCTTGATGTCGAGCACCGGCGTGCCGTCGAGCGCGTCGAGGCCGCAGACGGTGATGCCCTTGCCGTCAACAGCCACCAGTTCCACCGCCGTCACGCCAATCGGATTCGGGCGGAACCTGGTGCGCTGTGCAAATACGCCGACTGGTGCCAGGTCTTCCATGCTGCGCGGATTTCGCGTGAGCTGTTTCTGCGCATCAAACGGCGGCACGCGGTCGAGATGGAATACCACGACCACATGCGAGAACCCGCCCAGGCCGGCGAGTCCTTTTGCATAGAGTGGATCGAGCTCGATGCGCGACTCGACGTGCGCCCAATGGCCGGTTGACATCTCCGTGCGATCGTTGCGGATGTGACCGATGGGTTCGAACTGGGCCATGGCTGAGGACCTTGTTGATGGCAATAAAGTGACTGAGTCTAAGGCACTGGGCGCAGATTCTTGTCCCACCAATTCAATCCCGGCAAACCTTCAGCGTATATGCGGCATCACCGCCAGGTTCTTGCGGAGGGTTTTTCTCCCCTCCACCGCCGTAAGCGTCTCGTGGCACGGGTGGTCAGCCGCTGCCCGACGCTGTCGTATCAGGATCAGCCGATATAATAATGTAACTAGTTGTTTTTATTATGTTATTTATTACTTCCCTCATGAAGCCGGCGTGCGCGATTCAGCAAGCTGCGAGAATATAGTCCCCGGCCCTTCTAAACAGTCGCCTGGGAAATTCCCTCGCAGCCAGTCAGCAGATTGATGAGCAACACCTTCGACTTATCCCCCAACCATTTCAATGGTGTGACAGTGCCCAGAATCTGGGTGGCCGTCGCGCTGTCGATACTCGTGCACATCGCGGCGATGTGGGGTCTGCCGCAGAAAATGCTCACACCGCCGGGTGAGGAAGTTGCAGTCGGTCTACCCGCCCCGCTGACGCTGCGGTTGATCCCTGCAGCGCCCCCGCTGCCTTTGCCTTTGCCTTTACCGCTGCCGTTGCCTCCCGTGAT
>JBBKXO010000168.1:0-8441 GCA_037969525.1 Burkholderiales bacterium
CTCGATGCCCTCTGCCAGCGGCGGCACCATCTCGGCGCCGCCGGCAACGGCGGCCGCGCCAAACTCGCAATCAACCTGATCCTCGGCATCAACCGCGCCGCGATGGCCGAAGGCCTGGTTTTCGCCGAACGCATGGGCCTCGACCCCGCATCGTTCCTGGCGGTCGCGCGCGACTCCGCCGCTTTTTCACAGATCATGGACATCAAGGGCAAAAAAATGATCGCCGGTGACTTCACACCGCACGGCAAGATTGTGCAAACGCTGAAGGATTTCAAACTGATGCTGGAACTGGCAGAGCGCATGCAACAGCAACTGCCACTGGCCACCACCTACACCGACATCGTCGAGGGCTGCATGAGCGCAGGCGAAGCAGAACTCGACAACGCCGCCGTGATCAGCGAAATCCGTCGCAGAACCCGATAGCACCAAGTCGAAATCCACGACGACCGGTCTGTCTGGCACTACCGCGGGGATGTAATCCCCTGTGAGCCGCCGAGCAGCACAGTCGTGCCGGGAGAAGTCGGCGAGCACTGTCTGAGCCCTCGAGGTTATTGCGAGGGCGAGTTGCGCACCCGAAGGAAGTCACCCTGGGTGGCAGCCGCCCGGCACGACGAGCAGCGGAGGGAATTTCCGGAGGGGACGGCGAACCGGGGCCGCCTTCTTTTGGTTACTTTTCTTGGCGGAGCAAGAAAAGTAACCGGCCGCCGGGCCGCCCCCGGCGAAGTTGAAGTAAGTGGACTGATGGCCGACTACGCACTGCGATATCGCGCGCTCCAAAAAAACGGCGCGAACCTGAGTCCGCGCCGTCATCACAAACAACTCCCGCTTACGTCGACTTGATCGCGTACCCGTAAGCCAGATTGGTACGATCGCCACCCTCACGATCATAAGCCACCTTCGCCTGTGCAAAACGGTCATTGACCAGCGATGCACGATGCTGCGGCGTCACGCCGTAAAGCCGGGCATTGTTGCCGCCGAAGATGGCGGTTTTGATCGGACCGTCAGCTGCGCCCAGCGCCGGAAAACCGTATTTCTTCTGCATGTCTTCCGGGATCTCCAGCCGGCGCAGGGCTTCGATCTGCCACTGCGGCGCGCCGGTCCACACCGCGTCCGTGCCCCACACCACGTGATCCGCTCCCAGGCCCTTGACCAACTGCCCCATCATTGCGGCGTTCAACCGCGGCTCGGCAACAGTGCTTTGCGCAAACAGCTGGCCGAGGTCGCCATAGACGTTTTTGACGCCATACTTTTCCGGAATCTCCGAGACATCGGTGACCCAGTCGATGCGGCCG
The DNA here is from genome assembly GCA_037969525.1 of Burkholderiales bacterium. GTDB lineage: Bacteria > Pseudomonadota > Gammaproteobacteria > Burkholderiales > SG8-41. The sequence continues at coordinate 1,293 of JBBKXO010000168.1, forward strand.
GTGGTATCGAACTGCTCCATGCCAATCTTGTAGGCGCCGCCGGTGAACCGGAACGCGGAGTGGTAGACGATGAAGTTCAGTTGCGGCCAATCCTTGGCCGCCTTGCCCACGTCGCGTACGTCGGCATATTCCAGCAGGTTGGGAAACTGCTTGGCAGTGGCCGGCGGAAACAGGCCTTTATGGAAACAGACGTTGGCGAGGCTGGGGGTTTTCTTCGACGCCTTCACCAGTTTTTCGTAAAACGGATACAGCAGTTTTTCGTCGTCCAGCCGCCACGGGTGCCGCGCGAGTTGTTTGTTGGTGTTGTCGCCTACGGTGTAACCCTTGAACGAATCGGGTTTCAGCACCTCCAGGTCGTGGTCCACCTTGTCCAGCCAGCCCGGCATGCCCGGCATGAAGATGGCGTGCGAATACATGCGCTTGGTGCCCGCCTCTTTGTTGACCTTGGTACGCGCGTCGTCCTTCATTTCGTTGGTCAGGAACCAGTCCTTTGGTTCCTCCGAACCCGAACCCGATATCAATGCGATCTTGGTATCGGAATCCAGGTAGATTTCCTTGAAGTAATTCGGGAATTTCAGATCATCAATGGTCTGCGGCTTGCCTACCAGCAGCGGATTCCAGCCGGCCTTGCCCACGGCCTCGCGCTGGCGCACGAATCCCATGATACGAGTGTCGTCGCGCAGGAAGTGGGTGTGCATGTCCATGATGAACTGGCTTTTCAGCGCGTTGGCGCGCTCATTGGCCATGTCCGGGGATGCCGCTTCAGCGCGGCTCACCGCGTAGAGCGGTCCGTAAGTGTCATTCATCGCCACGAACGCCGCGGCCATGCCGGCGGCGCTCTTGAAAAAGCGGCGGCGCGTTACGCCCTGCTTCTTTGCCAGTTCGTCGCCGATGGCCTTGACGCGCGCCTCGAACTCGCGCTGCTTCGGGGTCTGCGCAGTGGGCATGTACTCGTCACTGGAAATGCATTGTGCCGGGATCGGCGAAGGAAATATGGTGGATTCGGCAGGCACTACCTGCGCGAGTTCTTCCGGGGTCAGCATGCGCAACTCCTGATGGGGATGATGATGCGCTGAGCATCCGCCGCTCCAGCCGCTCAGGCGGCATTAATTGTTATCAGGAAACAGCGTCCGCAGATTCTGCGACGCGCGCCGAGGGGTGTCAAACGGAACCGTATCAAACAGCGACGGCGTTGCTGTTATTTGACGACCTGCAGGCGTGGCCGACCGCCGGGCGCCGGAGCATCCGGCTTGGGGTCGTCGGGCTTGACTGGAGATGCCGGTGCACCGGCCGGGGCTGTCGACTGAGCCTCTGATTCGGTGGGGAAAAACAGCCCCTGCCCGTTTTCCCGCGCAAAGACGCCCTGCACTGCAACAACGGGCACCGAGCATTCGCGCGATACCCCGCCGAAACGCGCGGAAAACTGGATCAGGTCATTGCCGATGGTCAGGTTGCGGGTCGCGTCATAGCCGACATTGAGCATGATTTCGCCGTCTTTGACATGTTCCTGCGGCACGCGCGTGTTTTCATCGACCTTGACCGAAAGATAAGGCGTCAGGCCGCTGTCGCACGCCCATTCGTGGACGGCGCGGATCAGGTACGGTTTGGTCGAGCGTTCAGCCATGGCCGCCAGACTATTTGCGCATTACCTTCTCGGACGCTGTCAGCGCGTCGATGTAGGCAGGACGACTGAACAGCCGCTCGGCGTATTTCATCAGCGGTGCCGCCTGCTTGCCCAGCTGGATGCCGTAATGATCCAGGCGCCACAGCAGTGGCGCGATCGCCACGTCGAGCATCGAGAACTCCTCACCCAGCATGTATTTCTGCTTGGCGAACACGGGGGCTATCTGTGTCAGGCTGTCGCGGATGGTCTGGCGACCCTTGTCGGCCTGCTTCTGCGTGCCTTTTTCGATCGCCGGCACATGTATGAACATTTCCTGCTCGAAGCGGTAGAGGAACAGCCGCGCCCGCGCGCGCATTACCGGATCGGCAGGCATCAGCTGCGGATGCGGAAAACGGTCATCGATGTACTCGTTGATGATGTTGGATTCGTAGAGGATCAGATCGCGCTCGACCAGCACCGGCACCTGGTTGTACGGATTCATCACCGCAAGGTCTTCCGGCTTGTTGAACAGATCGACGTCGATGATCTGGAAATCCATGCCCTTCTCGTAAAGCACAAAGCGGCAGCGTTGGCTGAAGGGACAGGTGGTGCCCGAGTAAAGTGTCATCATGATGATTTATCCGTAACAGTGCAGCGTGTCAGTCGATCAGTCACAGGGACTGCAAGGGAACAAAGAGGCCGTGACGCGGCTGGCGCGCACGGCCCCGGCGACGCGCCTGAATGTCAGTGAACGTCCTTCCAGTATTCTTTCTTCAGTGCATAGACGAGGAAAAACAGCAGGAACAGTGCCACCAGCACGTACATGCCAATGGTCTTGCGGTCGGCGCGCACAGGCTCAGCCATGTACACCATGTAGTTCACCAGATCGGCGACCATCCGGTCATATTCCGCCGGGCTCAGTTTGCCGGGCTTGTCGAGCTTCAGCACCATTTCGGTCTTCATGAAGCCTTCACCCTGCACCTTGTGCTCGGCCAGCACCTGCTCGCCTTGCAGTTCCCACAGGACATGCGGCATACCGACATTGGCGTACACCGTGTTGTTCCAGCCGGTGGGCCGCCCGGCGTCGCGGTAAAAGCCGCGCAGATAGGTGTAGAGCCAGTCCGCACCACTGCCGTCGGCAGACGCGCGCGAGCGGGCAATCACCGACAGATCCGGCGGGGCCGCGCCAAACCAGTTCTTGGCCTCTTTCGCATCCATGGAGATTTTCATCAGGTCGCCGACCTTGGCCCCGGTAAACACCAGGTTGTCGAGTATCTGCTGCTTGCTCAGACCGATATCCTCCAGCCGGTTGTAGCGCATGTACCCCGCGCTGTGGCAGTTCAGACAGTAATTGACGAAGTGACGCGCGCCGCTCTGCAGCGATGCGTGGTCTTCTTCGTTAATCGGTGCGCGATCCAGTTTCAAATGATCGGGGGACGCCAATACCAGGGTTGGCGCCAACAGCAGAATTAACAGTAATTTGTTGATTTTAATCATGTTTTATCCGTCACATCGTCACGCGATCAGGCACGGGCTTGGTCTTATCCATCACCGAGTACCACGGCATCAGCAAGAAATACGCGAAATAAATCAGCGTGCCGATCTGTGAAATCAGCGTGCCGGCCGGTGTCACGGTTTGCGTGCCGTAATAACCGAGCACAATAAACGTGATGATAAAGATCGTCAGCGCCGCTTTGGACAATGTGCCCTTGTAGCGGATCGACAGCACCGGGCTGCGATCGAGCCACGGCAAGATGAAGAAAATCAGCGTCGCTGCACCCATCATCGCCACACCCCAGACCTTGGCTTCCAGTGCCAGCGGGCCGCCGATCATCAGCACCGCAAGCACCAGCGCGATGACGACGGCGGCGATGCCGATGCGCCTGTCGCGCACCGTGAACCAGATCAGCGCCGCATACGATGCCACGCCGATCGCCAGCACCAGCATGAAATCTTCGGTGATCGCGCGCAGGATCGAGTAATAAGGCGTGAAGTACCACACCGGCGCGATATGCGGCGGCGTCTTCAGCGGGTCGGCCGGAATGAAGTTGTTGTACTCGAGGAAATACCCGCCCATCTCCGGCATGAAGAACACCACCAGGAAGAACAGGAACAGGAACACCACCACGCCGACAATGTCCTTCACCGTGTAGTACGGGTGAAACGGTATGCCGTCGAGCGGATGGCCCTGCGCGTCCTTGTGTTTCTTGATCTCGACGCCATCCGGGTTGTTCGAGCCCACTTCATGCAGCGCCATGATGTGCGCGGCGACGAGGCCCAGCAACACCAGCGGCAGCGCAATCACATGAAAGGCAAAGAAGCGGTTCAGCGTGGCATCTGAAATGACAAAGTCGCCGCGAACCCATTCCGACAGGCCCGGTCCGATCACCGGCAGTGCGTCGAACAGGTTGATGATCACCTGCGCGCCCCAGAACGACATCTGGCCCCACGGCAGCAGGTAGCCGAAGAAGGCTTCCGCCATCAGACACAGATAGATCAGCATGCCGAATATCCAGATCAGTTCGCGCGGCTGGCGGTACGAACCGTAGAGCAGCCCGCGGAACATGTGCAGATAAACGACGATGAAGAAAGCTGATGCGCCGGTCGAGTGCATATAACGGATAAACCAGCCCGCCGGCACGTCGCGCATGATGTATTCCACCGAAGCGAAGGCTTCCGTCGCTGACGGCTTGTAATGCATGGTCAGGAAAATACCGGTGACGATCTGGATCACCAAGACCAGCATCGCCAGCGAACCGAAGAAATACCAGAAGTTGAAATTCTTCGGCGCATAGTACTGGGACAGATGATCGCGCCACAGCGCCATCAACGGAAAACGCTGGTCCACCCAGGTCAGCACACCGCTGATGGGTGCGTTGAGCGGGCCGGCGCCGGTGAATTGCACGGGTTCTTTGGGTGTCGTTGCAGCCATTTTCGCTCAGGCTCCCTTGGTGTCTTCGCCGATCACGATGCGCGTGTCCGACAGGTATTTGTACGGCGGCACCACCAGATTGTCCGGTGCGGGTTTGTTCTTGAAGACGCGGCCCGCGAGGTCGAATAGCGAACCGTGACACGGGCAATAGAATCCGCCCTGCCAGTTGGGATCGAAAGCTTCAGCCTGCTTGGCAAATTTGCCCACCGGTGAACAGCCGAGGTGAGTGCATATGCCGACGACCACCAGATATTCCTCCTTGATGGAACGGAATTCGTTGGTGGCGTAGGCGGGCTGCATTTTCTTTTTTGAATCCGGATCAGCAACGTTGCTGTCATTACCGCGCACCGTGTCGAGCATGTCCTTGGTGCGGCGGACCACCCACACCGGCTTGCCCTGCCATTCGATGGTCTTCTGTTCGCCCGGCGCCAGCGTGCTCAAATCCACTTCCACCGGCGCGCCGGCCGCTTTGGCGCGCTCCGAAGGCAACATGCTCGCCACAAACGGCACTGCTGCTGCACCGGCCACTACGCCACCTGCAACGGTAGTGGCAGCAACCAGAAACTGCCGTTTCCCCTGATCGGTATTTTTCCCGGACATGCCTGTAGTCCCCTTTAACCCTTGCAACTGCGAAAAAGGCGGTATTTTACACGTGGACACAGGTAAAAGTTAAGTGAAACGTGAAAAAAACCAATTTATTCAATTGGTTATGCATTTCACCATGCGCTCGCAAATGCCCCGTGCGCACCTGCGCGCTGGGTTTACAGCGAGGATGCAGGTGTTATGCCTACCGCGGAGGCGGTGGCGGCTGCGGCGCTACGCGCTGCCAGGGGGAAGCGCAGTTTTGCACGTAGGGATAATAAGCTTGTGAATCCGCACAATAAAACCAGGTCGGCGCTGAAGCTTCCGACTGTGGTTGCGCCGGTGCCTGAGCTTGAGCTTGAGCTTGCCCCTGCGGTTGCGGCTGCGCCGGCGGTACAGGATTGCCACGCTCATCGTAATAGACCAGAGGCTCGCGTACTACGACCCGCTCCCGCACGACTACCGGGGCCGGGGGGTAATAATAGGAACTCGCCCACCACGGTGACAGCAACAGGGGCGCGCCGATAAACACGCCGATGCGCGCGTGTCCGTGACCATGACCGCGATGCCCAGAACCACCCCGCCCATGACCACCGCCGGCAACAGCCTGAGTGCTGACGATCAGCAGGGTCGCGGCCAATGTCAAAACTGCAATTCCGCGCATGGCTTTTCCTTAAATCTCCTGAACCTGCCTAATCATAGACCTGCCTGTGCATGCCGGGAGGGGTGAATTTGTTACAAGGTGTAACGGGAAACCTGCCGGTTGTTTGATTGTAGGTTAAAGCAGCTCGCAAACGCCTCCGGCACGCCGTGAGCTACGTCCGCGGTCTTGTCCAGGTCTCCGACCACGCGAGACAGCAGCTGGACGCCGGCTTGCCGAAACGATCCTGCAGGAACACCTTGGCAGTGGCGGCATTGCCGTTTACCGACAATTGGGCACCGCGGGCAGGCAGGAACGTGCTGTATACGCCGATCGGCCGGTTCATCGCGCCCGGCGGCATGGTCAACACAAACGGCTCCAGCCAATCCCACCACGAGAGAATGATCTCGTCATCGCTGGAAACAATGCGTTCTTCGACCGTGCTCAGCGCGTTGCCACTGCGTTCAAAACTGGCATCAATCACCGGCAATGATTCGTCGGCGAAGGGCTGGTGGAGCAGGATTTCGATCGTGCGCTGGAGAAAGCGGGCGACGCCCGCGTTATCAGCATAAATCCGCGGACCTTTTCCGGTTAGCGGACTTTCGATGAACAGCACATGCCCCTGGCCGGCAGGCGACCACAGCACGCGCCAGTGGCTCACCCGGTCAGCAAGCGACTTGCCGCCGTCGTTCGACAGACGTACAAAAGAATTTTCGCCGGTCATTACGACCGCGTGCGGGTCAACCATCTGCGATTCGGACATGTTCCTGCTCCTTGTTAACAGATTCATAGGGTCATAGGGCCGGCCTATTGCGCAGGACCCGCGTGCCATCGTGCTGCATGCAACGCATACAATACGCCCGTTACGCGCGGCAACGACCGGAATCCGGTCAGGCCTTACACCGGATTCTCCACCTCAATAAACCGGTGCTGCAACCCGAAGTGCTGCGCCAGGTGGGCGCCCAGCGCCTGCACGCCGTAGCGCTCCGTCGCGTGGTGACCGGCGGCGATGTAAGCGACCCCGGATTCGCGGGCCACATGCACGGTCTGTTCGGAAATCTCGCCGCTGATGTAGGCATCGACCCCCAGTGCAACAGCCTGTTCGAACAGACCCTGAGCCGCGCCGGTGCACCAGGCAATACGCTGCAGCGGCTTTTTCGTGTCACCGATGACCAGTGGCACACGTCCGAGTTTCTGTGCGATTACTCCTGCGAACGCTCCCAGCGTGGTACCGCCCTCGATAATGCCGTGTGCGCCGATGTTCTGTTCGCCAAAGCGTCCGGCGGGTTTCAGCCCGAGTTGCAGCGCCAGTGCGGCATTGTTGCCGATCCCGGGATGAGCATCCAGCGGCAGGTGGTAGGCGAACAGATTCAGGTCATGCTCCAGCAGCCG
>JBBKXO010000169.1:0-15167 GCA_037969525.1 Burkholderiales bacterium
ATCATGCGCACCGGCTTGGTCGGAAAGTTTTGCGCCGCGACTGGGAACACTGCCGCCAAAGCCAACAAGACGGCCACCCAGGAAAATTTATAATTGATTGACTTCAAATGACTTTCCCCATTCTTGGTAGAAAATGTCCCTGTCCATAATTGTAGCACTGCATAATCTGTACTCCGTCGTGAAACCCGGCGTCCGCTTGTATAGATACTAAATTACGGAGTTTCATCCATGTCCGCACCGGCCAATCTAATCTATTTTCCTGGCGCGTTCGGAACGCCGCTCGCGGCCCGCCTCGACCTGCCGGCGCAGACGCCGCTGGCCTATGCCTTGTTTGCACACTGCTTCACCTGCTCCAAGGACACACTCGCGGCAGCACGCATCAGTGCGGCGCTGATTGAGCACGGGTTCGGCGTACTGCGATTTGACTTCACCGGGCTCGGCGGCAGCGCTGGTGAATTTGCCAATACCAATTTCTCTTCCAATGTTGCCGACCTGGTGGCAGCTGCATCCTGGTTGCGCAGCCACCACCAGGCCCCGCGTATCCTGATCGGCCACAGTCTCGGTGGTGCAGCGGTATTGGCCGCTGCCAGCGACATTGCCGAAGCCTCAGCCGTGGCCACCATAGGCGCGCCCTTCGACCCCGCCCATGTAGAACACCTGCTGGGCGACTCCGCTACGGAAATCCACGCCAGCGGCGAGGCCGAAGTTTCGCTGGCCGGCCGCAAGTTCCGCATCCAGAAACAGTTTCTCGACGATATCGCCAACCAGAACAGCGGCGAGCGCATTGGACGCCTGCGCAAGGCGTTGCTGGTATTTCACTCTCCCCGCGACACCTACGTCGATATCGAAAATGCAGCGCGTATCTATGCAGCGGCGAAACATCCAAAAAGTTTCGTGTCACTGGACACTGCAGATCATCTGCTGACCGCCAAAGCTGACGCGATCTACGTCGCCGCCGTACTCGCCGCGTGGGCCAGCCGCTACGTTCCTGCGCCCAAGGCCGAGACTACCGCCGCCGTGGACGCCGCAGTGGTCACGGTCATGTCCACCGGCGAAGGCCGGTTCACGCAGAACGTAACCGTGGGACCACATCACCTGCGTGCGGACGAGCCGGCCAGCGTCGGCGGCAACGATTCCGGATTCACGCCTTATGATCTCTTGCTGGCCGGACTGGGCGCATGCACGTCGATGACTTTGCGCATGTATGCTGACCAGAAGAAATGGCCGCTGGAATGCGTTACTGTCCGCCTCAGGCACGAAAAAATCCACGCCCGTGACTGCGCAGCCTGTGAAACGCAGGACGGCAAAATCGACCGCATCGAGCGCGAAATCAATATCGTCGGGCCACTCAGTGAAGAGCAGCGGGACCGACTGCTGGAAATCGCCGACAAATGTCCGGTGCACCGTACTCTGCACTCGGAGGTATCGATCAACACGCGTATCGTCGAAGCACAGAATACCGACTCAAATTAACTCATCACGAAACCATGCAGTGGCTTGCCTGTTCAGTACATAGGCCAGAATTTCTGATGTCCGGATGAGATTGAGCAAAATGGAAAGCCCCGCCTGAGCGGGGCTTTTTGCGACCGGGGTTACCCGGTGCGGCGCCACCGTAGAGCGGCGTCATTTGATGATTGGCATTACACCATTCCGGAATTGTGATGGCTGCAGTTGCAACTACAACCGTGGCAGGCGATACCCGGACTGTAGCCCGGTATCTCGCACGCTGCACGCCAGGTACCGGACACGCAGTGCTGCACAACTCTGAATACATTTTTACGCCTGCCGCAGGAGCGCGTCAACACAATTCGGCATGCTCATTACGCTCAAAATTCCACGGCATTGCAACAATCAGTGCAAAACAACACGTTAGCGCCGGAACCTAATTTCTGACTCAAGCTGCGGCAGCCTGCACTTTCTCAAACGTAATGCCGCCGCCCTGATTCGCGTCTACGCAGATTACATCCTTCGGGCCGAAGCGCCCTTCAAGAATGAACTTGGCCAACGGATTTTCGATCTGCGACTGGATGGCACGCTTCAAAGGCCGGGCGCCGTACACCGGATCAAACCCAGCCGCGGCGATGACCTGCAGCGCAGCGTCACTGATCTCGAGTTTCATATCCATTTGCACCAGGCGCTTTTCCAGCTCCGCAAGCTGGATGCGTGCGATCGAGCCAATGTGCTTCTCGTCGAGCGCATGAAACACCACGATCTCGTCGATACGATTGATGAATTCCGGACGAAACTGTGTCCTGACTTCGCCCAGCACGGCGAGCTTGATGACTTGATAATCGTCGCCCTGCATACCCTGGATCATCTGTGAACCGAGATTGGAGGTCATCACGATCACCGTGTTCTTGAAATCCACCGTGCGCCCGTGGCCGTCGGTCATGCGCCCGTCGTCAAGCACTTGCAGCAGCACGTTGAACACGTCGGGATGCGCCTTTTCGATTTCGTCGAGCAGGATCACCGAATAGGGTTTGCGGCGGACGGCCTCGGTCAGATAACCGCCCTCCTCATAACCGACGTAGCCGGGCGGCGCACCGATCAACCGCGCCACGGAATGTTTTTCCATGAACTCCGACATGTCGATGCGGATCAGGTGATCCTCCGCATCAAACATGAACGCGGCCAGCGCCTTGCATAATTCGGTCTTGCCGACGCCCGTGGGTCCGAGAAACAGGAATGACCCGTAGGGTCGTTTCGGGTCACCCAGGCCTGCGCGCGAGCGGCGTATGGCGTCTGACACCAGCCGCACGGCTTCATCCTGTCCCACCACACGCCGGTGCAGCTGCTCTTCCATTTTCAGCAGCTTGTCGCGCTCACCCTGCATCATCTTCGAGACCGGGATGCCGGTGGCGCGCGACACCACTTCTGCAATTTCCTCAATACCCACGTGCGTGCGCAGCAGTTTGTGTTTGGTTTGGGCGGCAGCCGTGGTTTCCGCCTGCTTCAACTGTGCTTCCAGTTGCGGCAGTTTGCCGTATTGCAGTTCGGCCACCTTGTCGAGCTTGCCTGCACGCTGCAGTTTCACGATATCGGCGCGTACACTCTCGATTTCTTCCTTGATGTGCGCGCTGCCCTGTACTTGCGCCTTTTCGGCCTTCCAGATGTCGTCCAGGTCGGAATACTCGCGAGCCAGTGAGCTGATCTCAGCCTCCAGCAAAGCCAGCCGCTTCCGGGATGCCTCGTCTTTTTCCTTCTTGATCGCTTCACGCTCGATCTTCAGCTGGATCAGCCGGCGGTCAAGTTTGTCCATCGATTCCGGCTTGGAGTCGATTTCCATTTTGATGCGCGATGCCGCTTCGTCGATCAGATCGATGGCCTTGTCCGGCAGGAAACGGTCAGTGATATAGCGATTCGACATCTCAGCCGCGGCGACTATGGCCGGATCAGTGATCTCGACGCCGTGGTGCAGTTCGTATTTCTCCTGCAAACCGCGCAGGATGGCAATGGTCGCCTCTACCGAGGGTTCGTCGACCAGCACTTTCTGGAAACGGCGCTCCAACGCGGCATCTTTCTCGATGTACTTGCGATATTCATCCAGGGTGGTCGCACCCACGCAATGCAGTTCGCCGCGGGCCAGCGCCGGCTTGAGCATGTTGCCGGCGTCCATGGAGCCCTCGGCCTTGCCCGCACCGACCATGGTATGCAGCTCGTCGATAAAGACTATGGTCTGCCCGGCGTCCTGGGAAATCTCCTTGAGCACGGATTTGAGACGCTCTTCGAACTCGCCGCGGTATTTGGCACCGGCAAGCAATGACGCCATGTCCAGTGACAGCACGCGCTTGTTCTTCAGCGTTTCCGGCACTTCGCCGTTGATGATGCGCTGGGCAAGACCTTCGACTATGGCAGTCTTGCCGACACCGGGCTCGCCGATCAGCACTGGGTTATTCTTGGTCCTGCGCTGCAGGATCTGGATCACGCGGCGGATTTCGTCATCGCGGCCTATCACCGGATCAAGCTTGCCCGAGCGCGCACGCTCGGTCAGATCCATGGTGTATTTTTTCAGGGCTTCGCGGCTGCCTTCGGCTTCCGGGCTGCCGACGGCTTCGCCGCCACGCATTTCATCAACGGCTTTCTCCACATGCGCGCGGTCACCGCCAAACTGCTTCAGCAGTCGGCCTGTTTCGCCTTTGTCCTGGACCACGGCCAGCAGGAACATCTCCGATGCGATGTACTGATCACCGCGTTTCTGCGCTGCCTTGTCGGTCAGGTTCAGCAGATTGCCCAGATCACGGGAAATGGTGACCTCACCTCCGGTACCTTCGACTTTGGGCAGACGCTCCACCGCAGTCTTCAAGGCGCCGCGCAGTCCCGACAGGTTGACTCCCGCGCGCTGCAGCAATGAAGCCGTGCCACCGTCGGCCTGGTTGAGTAAAGCCAGCAGCAGATGCTGCGGCTCTATGTACGCATGATCACCGCCGACGGCTGCACTCTGTGCGTCGGCGAATGCCTGCTGGAACTTGGTGGTAAATTTATCAAAGCGCATCGCAATCCCATGGCCTGTGAAAAACAATACTCACAACATGGGGCGCCGGATGCAGATTTTCAATGCATTGCGCCGGGCCTGCGCGAAAAAACAAAAATAATTACATATAATCAACGGCTTATATAACGCCGTGAATACGGATTAATTCGCGGCGCGCGCAGCCTGCGACACATAGTGCGCCACAGCATCGATCTGCGCTTCCGTGAGTTTGCCGGCATACGGCGGCATGACGCCCACACCCTTGCGTACCGCCTCCGCAACGCGACCCGCATCGGGCTTCAATTCCTCGAGCTTGGCGCCGATTTCGCCGGTGGTGCCGGCATCCCTGAGCGCATGGCACAGACCGCAGGGTGGCGCTGCGATTTTAGTGAAAACATCGCGCCCCAGCTTCATCTTTGCCGCAGCGTCAGCCGCAACCGCGGGCAAAGCCGTCAGCGTCATCAGCGCGGCCGCTGCCAACACACGGGCGCAATATTCGCCGTAACGGCGATCAGTTCGACCGGTCATGTCATCCTTTGTGATGGTAGTAAATGCGGCACGTGGACAACCGGACGCTGTCCGGTTGTCCACGTGCCGTCGATCAGGCAACGTTCAGCTTGACGCCGTGATCCTTCCAGCCGTTGTGACCATAGGCGCGTTCGTTCTCGACGCGATCGACCGGCTGGGTGTTGCCCTGCGCATCGGTTGCCCGGCTGACCAGGGTGTAACTGCCGGAGTCGAGTTTCACCGGCAGGACAAACTGCCGCCAGGCATAAGACCCGAGATCGGGGCCGACAAATTTTGCATCCTTCCAGGTCTTGCCGCCGTCAATGGAAACCTCGACGCGCGCAACCCGGTTAACGCCCGCAAACGCGACGCCATTGATCTGCACCATGCCGGCGCTGATCCGCTCGTTCTCACCCGCAGGATGATTAATCCACGACTTGACATTCATCTCCCACATCGAGGGCTGTCCCGGTGTGCCTTTCTTGCCGATATCGCGCATGCGATAGCCCGAAGACTGGATGCTGGCATCCGTCTCCTTGTCGATGAATTTCAGCACCTCCAGGTATTTGATGTTGTTGACGCCGTAATAACCCGGGATCACCAGCCGCAACGGCCCGCCGTGCGCCAGCGACAACGGCTCGCCATTCATTTCCCACGCCAGCAGCGCGTTTTCCATCGCCTTCAGGGGCACAGAACGCTCCACCTTGACCGTTTTCGGATCGATGCCCGCCGGCAGTTTTTCACCGCCGGAACCCGTCATCAGCGTCATGCCGCTGGCAACACCACCCAGTTCCCTGACCACCGCAGCGACCGGCACCCCGCTCCAGATCACGCAGCCCGCAGCACCGACTTTCCATTGCGCACCGCTGGCCTTGTGGCTGAAAAAGCCGCGGCCGTTGCCCGAGCACTGCAGCACGGCGGCCACGGTTTCGATGCCCATGCGCTTGAGTTCACCGACCGTGAATTTAGCCGGTGTTTTGACACCTTCAACCGCAAGCGTCCAAGCGTCCGCATCGTAGGTGATCGATTCTTCGGGCGGCGGCAGATTGTTGCGCACGAACAAGATGTCGTTGGGCACGATCACGCTGGTGCCGAATGCGGACCGTTTGGTCTCTATCGTATTGCTACTGTGGACGATCAGGCTGTCGATATATTTCCATTCGACATACTTGGGCAACGGCTTGGACTTCGCAGCCTGCGCCAGTGCTGCAGAACTGCCGGTTCCCAACGCTGCCGCGGCTGCGGCACTGCTCAGCATTACTTGCCGACGACGGACATTTACGGGCTGATCCATTTTCCCCTCCTCAGTGGAAATACAAGTTTGGTCGCCGACCGGCAGCTGTTATTCAGATGGCAGCGTATGGCCTCCGAACGGCATCGGCGCAGTCTAGCGGAGAGCACGGAAGTGCGCCGAATATGCGCCCACCATCGGGCTAAAATTTTCTTATGCCCGCATAAATAGCGCTCCGATAGTAGCGCTGCCCCAGCTAGAACCCTGACCCTCCCCTTGAATGGATTTGTCATGTCTCCCCAAATGGGAGAAAGGAAAAATTACCGGTCGGGGCAATCACCGCGCCGGCGGCACGGAAGCGGTCAGGCGGCCATGCCCTCGGCGCCTCGGGCCTTGCTGCCGGCTGCACCGCGTATGCCGATCTCGGGATACGGATAAAGCATGTTCAGTGCAATGCTCTGATTGGCGTTTTGCACGATGCGCACATGTTCCCGCTTCAGCTCGCGGGCGTGATGGCAGCCGCAGGCGTGCGCAATCATGTCGATTTCCTTGTTCATGTTGGTGCAGTAATTGGCCACACGCAGGTATTTCTCGGAAACGACCAGTCCGCGTTGCAGGCGCTTGTTATGGGTGGTGATCCCGGTCGGACAGGTGTTTTGATGGCAGCGCAGTGCCTGGATACACCCCAGCGAGAACATGAAACCCCGGGCGGTGTTGACAAAATCGGCACCCACGCACAATGCCCATGCCGCTTTCGCTGACGTCACCAGTTTGCCGGCGGCTATAACGCGCACGCGGTTGCGCAGGTCAGCCTGGATCAGAGAATCGACGACCCGCGGCAAGGCTTCCGCTATCGGCAACGCCATATGATCCATCAATGTCTGTGGCGCAGCACCGGTTCCACCCTCCGCGCCGTCTATGGCGACAAAGTCCGGTGCAAATTCCAGCCCGCGACGCAGTACGGCCTCGCACAGGTCATTCATGAAGGACCACCCGCCGATCGCAGTTTTGACGCCCACCGGGCGGCCGGTCAGATTGCGGATATAGGCGATCTTGTCGAGCAGTTCATCAACATTGGAGATGTCGCGGTGGCGGTTGGGACTGATCGAGTCCTGCCCCTCCGGTATGCCGCGGATCCTGGCGATTTCTGCGGTGACTTTTTCGCCGGGTAACACGCCCCCCTTGCCCGGCTTGGCGCCCTGGGAAAGCTTGATTTCAAATGCATTGACGTGCTGCGCCAGTTCTTTGGCTTTTTGTGCCGAAAAACTGCCATCGAGTTCACGGATGCCGTACTTGGCCGTGCCGATCTGCATGATGATGTCGCAGCCCCCCGTCAGGTGAAACGGCGACAGTCCACCCTCCCCGGTATCCATCCAGCACCCTGCTACCGCGGCGCCTCGCGACAATGCCTCTACAGCTGGTCGGGAAATTGCGCCAAAACTCATGCCGCTGACGTTGACGATGGATTTCGCCTCGAAAGGATGATCGCAATAACCGTCGCCGATCAGCACCGATGGCGTCGGCAGTTTGTCTTCCTCCAGCACCGGATAGGGGTGATTGACAAAAAGTATGGAGCCCGGGGCGGTAATGTCATTAGTGGAGCCAAAGCCGATGATGCCGCCTGAATTCTTGGCTTCCTTGTAGACCCAGCCGCGCGTGGCCCGGTTGAAAGGCATTTCCTCCCGGTCATTGGCAAAGAAATACTGCCGGAAATATTCGCCAAGATCCTCAAAGAAAAAGCGCAACCTGCCGATGACCGGATAGTTGCGCAGCACCGTGTGCTTCTTTTGCGTGACGTCGTGAATAATCAGGAATATCAATCCGCCGATTATCAGAAAGCCGATTACGGTGCCGATACCGTACGACAACACGCTCATGATCTCGCCCATGGCCCGCTCCCCCAGACACTCGGTTAAAATCTCTCATGAACTATAGCAGTTTGTTGATATTCGCCAACCTGACTAAGCCAGCGCGGCGCACCATGCCGCACTGCGGCATCAATCAACCCGTGGTGGCGTGCACCGGTTATCAAACAGCAAAATCCATATGAATCTGTCGGCAGAAATCGCACGCAATGTGAGCGCAGCCCTGGCTGAAGATGTGGGCAAGGGCGATCTGACCGCGCAACTGGCGCCCGACCTGCCTGACACACGCGCTCACGTCATCTGCCGTGAACCGGCGGTGCTGTGCGGTGTCGCCTGGTTCGAGGCCTGCGTGCAGCGCCTGGATCCCGCGGCAACCCTGCAATGGCTGGCGCGTGACGGCGAGCGCGTTGCACCCGGCGCTACTCTCTGCAACATCTCGGGTTCATCCCGCGCCCTGCTCACCGCCGAGCGAACGGCACTGAATTTCCTGCAACTGCTGTCAGCCGTTGCAACCGCCACTCGACGCTACGTGGATGCCGTGGCCGGCACCAAAGCGGCCATACTCGATACCCGCAAAACGCTGCCCGGCCTGCGCATGGCGCAGAAGCATGCCGTAGTCGTCGGCGGCGGCATGAATCACCGCATGGGGCTGTGGGATGCGATCCTGATCAAGGAAAATCATATTGCCGCAGCAGGTGGCGTCGTTCCCGCGCTCTCAGCCGCGGCAAATCTGGCGAAGCAGGCGCAATGGATACAGATCGAAGTGGAAAACCTGACGCAATTGCATACTGCCGTGGACGCCGGCGCAAAAATGGTATTGCTCGACAATATGTCCCTCACCGACATGCGCGCGGCAGTGGAATGGACAGCAGGTCGCGCGCAACTCGAAGCCTCAGGGGGCATTACGCTGGACAACGTGCGCGCCATTGCCGAAACGGGTGTAGACCGGATCTCCATCGGTGCGCTGACCAAGGATATCGCCGCAATCGATCTGTCCATGCGTTTTAGCGCGCGCAGCTGAAACCCTGCGGCTCTACGCCGCAGAAGTTATATAACATGTTGTTTTTTCTATTTTATCCGGCCTGCGATATAAGCCTTTACCGCTTCTGCATCGGGATCCATGACTGCCACCCGCTGCAGCCGTGACTCCAGCCCCGCGTAACCCGGCGGCACTTCGGGGGCGTGCCCCAGTGCTTCGCGTATGGTTTCCGCAAATTTTGCCGGCAGCGCGGTTTCCAGGCAGATCAGGGGAATCCCGGCTTCACGCTGCTGCAAGCCGACATGCACGCCATCCGCCGTATGCGGATCTATGGTCACATCGTACTGTTGATGGATGCGGCGGATGGTCGCCACGCGATCCGCATGCGTACTGCGTCCGGAGACCAGTCCGTATTGCGCAATATCCTGCCAGTACTGCGTTTCTCCGAGATTGAACCCTCCCGCCTCTTCCACTTCGCGCCACAGGCGAGCGACCATCACCGGATCGCGCCCGACCAGATCGAACACGAAGCGTTCGAAATTAGACGCCTTGGAGATGTCCATGGACGGGCTGGAGGTCTGCGCCATTTCCCGTCCCGTACGCACCCGATAACGGCCAGTACGGAAAAACTCGTCGAGCACATCGTTCTCGTTTGAAGCCAGAATCAGCCGGCGTATCGGCAGCCCCATCATGCGTGCGATATGGCCCGCAAAGATATTGCCGAAATTCCCCGACGGCACGGCAAACGACACCTGTTCGTCATTGCCGCGGGTCGCGGCAAAATAGCCCTTGAAGTAATAGACCACCTGCGCCACGATCCGCGCCCAGTTGATCGAATTCACGGCGCCGATCTGGTGTGTGCTCTTGAACGTTGCGTCATTGCTGGCCGCCTTGACGATGTCCTGGCAGTCGTCAAACACTCCTCGTATCGCAATATTGAAAATATTCGCGTCCTGCAATGAATACATTTGCGCGCGCTGGAACGGGCTCATCTTGCCGTGCGGCGACAGCATGAACACGCGGATCCCCTTGCGGCCGCGCATCGCATATTCGGCTGCAGAACCCGTATCCCCAGAGGTCGCGCCGAGTATATTCAGCGTGCGCCCATCGCGGGCCAGTACGTGCTCAAACAATTCCCCGAGCAACTGCATGGCGACATCCTTGAAAGCGAGTGTCGGACCGTTCGACAGCTTTAGCAGGTGCAGCCCCGGTTCTAGAGTCTGTAGCGGCGTAATCTCCTCTGAACCAAAGGTCTCGGCACGGTAAGCGCGATGAATCAGTGCATGCAGTTCGTTTTGCGGAATATCGTCGACGAATCTGCTGATGATGGCGCAAGCGAGGTCCGCATAGGACAGTTTGCGCAGAGTCGCCAGATCGGCTGCGGACAGCCGTGGATAAACCTGCGGCACCACCAAACCACCGTCGGGAGCCAGACCGCCCAGCAGCACGTCACAAAATCGCGCCAGCGGCATACGCCCGCGGGTACTGACATAACGAGCTGACGATTCAGTTACCGGCAGGCGCGACGGGGAAATCGGAGCACTCACTGCAGGGTCTCCATGCGGATGCGTGCAATCTTGCCCTGCATTACCGGCAGGCCCTCGATGCGGCGGATGGCGGCGTCGATCTTTTTTTCACGCGTCAAATGGGTGAGCATGATGATGTCCACATGTTCCTCGCCAGCCTGTGGTTCCTTCTGCACCAGCGCCTCTATCGAAATACCCTGGTCGGCGAGTATCCGCGTAATGTCCGCCAGCACGCCGGTCTTGTCCGCAACCCGGAGCCGCAGGTAATACGAGGTTTCGACTTCGCCCATCGCCAGGATAGGCGCATCCGAAAGCCGATCGAGCTGAAACGACAAATAAGGCACCCGGTGATCCGGATCCGCGGCCAGCATGCGCGCCACATCCAGCAGGTCGGCAACCACTGCAGAAGCCGTCGGCTCGGATCCAGCGCCCGCACCGTAATACATGGTCTGTCCCACGGCATCACCCTTGACCAGAATCGCGTTCATGACGCCTTCGACGTTGGCGATCAGCTGTCGCTTCGGAATCAGCGTCGGATGCACGCGCAGTTCGAAACCCGCAGCCTTGCGCTTGGCGATTCCCAGCAGCTTGATGCGGTAACCCAGTTCCTCGGCGTAACGGATATCTTCCTGCGTCAGATTCGTAATACCCTCGACATACACCTTGCTGAACTGCATCGGGATGCCAAAGCCGATAGCTGCCATGATGGTGATTTTGTGTGCAGCGTCCACGCCCTCAATATCAAAGGTCGGATCCGTTTCGGCATACCCCATGCGCTGCGCTTCCTGCAGCACATCGTCAAATGCCGCGCCCTTAGCACGCATCTCCGACAGGATGAAGTTGCTGGTGCCATTGACGATGCCGGCGATCCATTCAATGCGATTCGCCGTCAGCCCCTCGCGCAACGACTTGACGATCGGGATGCCACCGCCGACTGCAGCTTCAAAGCCCACCATCACGCCACGCTCGCGCGCAGCAGCAAATATTTCATTGCCGTGCAGTGCCAGCAGCGCCTTGTTGGCAGTCACCACATGCTTGCCGTTGGCGATGGCCTTGAGCGTCAGTTCCTTGGCAATCGTATAACCGCCGATCAACTCGACCACGATGTCGACCTGTGGATCATTCACCACTTCCAGCGCGTCGGATGTCACGCGCGCAGTATCGCCAACGATGGACGCGGCGCGGGCAGTGTCTTTGTCAGCGACAATTGCCATCCGGATTGCGCGTCCGGCGCGGCGCGAAATTTCCTCGCTGTTGCGTTGAAGCACCTTGAAGGTACCGCTACCGACGGTGCCTATGCCCAGCAGCCCCACATTGATTGGTTTCATGGCCATGCGTTTTTTCCCTTGATGATTACAACAATGCGTCCTTGCGGAACATTTCCTTGATGGTGCGTACCGCCTGCTTCGTGCGCGCCTCATTCTCAATCAGTGCGAAACGCACATGCCCGTCCCCGTAATGGCCAAAGCCGGTGCCGGGAGCTACTGCAACCTTGCCTTCAAGCAACAGCTTCTTTGAAAATTCCAGCGACCCCATGGCCTTGTACTGTTCCGGTATCGGCGCCCAGATGTACATCGTCGCCTGCGGCTTGGGCACCGGCCATCCCATGGCGTTCATGCCTGCCCACAGCACATCACGGCGCCCCTGATACACCTGGCGCGCGGTTTCCACGCAGTCCTGCGGGCCTTCCAGCGCGATGATTGATGCCACCTGAATCGGCGTGAAAGTGCCGTAATCATGGTAACTTTTCATGCGCGCCAGGGCGGTCACCAGATCCCTGTTGCCAACCATGTAACCCACACGCCAGCCGGCCATGTTGTAGCTCTTGGACATGGTGAAAAACTCGACTGCGACTTCCCGCGCGCCCGGCACCTGCAGTATCGACGGCGCCTTGTAGCCGTCAAACACGATGTCGGCATACGCCAGGTCATGCACCACGTAGATATCGTGTTCCCGGGCAATGGCAATCAGGCGTTCAAAGAATGCCAGATCCACGCACTGCGTCGTTGGATTGCTCGGGAAATTGACGATCAGCATTTTCGGCTTCGGATAGGTGTCCTTGATCGATTGTTCCAGTGCCTCAAAAAAATCCACGCCGGAGTGCATGGGCACATGGCGGATGTCGGCGCCGGCTATCACCGGGCCGTAGATATGGATCGGATAGCTGGGATTGGGCACCAGTACAATGTCGCCGCGCTCCAGTGTCGCCAGCGCAAGATGGGCAATGCCTTCCTTGGACCCGATGGTGACGATCGCCTCCGATTCCGGATCGAGTTCAACGCCGTAGCGCCTCAGGTACCAGCCGCAGATTGCCTTGCGCAACCGGGCTATGCCTTTGGAAACAGAATAGCCGTGGGTGTCGGGCCGCAGCACGGTCTCCACCAGTTTGTCGACGATATGACGTGGTGTGGGCTGGTCTGGATTGCCCATGCTGAAATCAATGATGTCTTCGCCCCTGCGGCGCGCAGCGAGTTTCAATTCACTGGTCACATTGAATACATACGGCGGCAGTCGTTTGATGCGCGGGAATTCTTCCATGTCCTGTCTCGGGGGGAGTTTTCTGGTCTGTCTTTTGATAAAAACCGCATTCGACAGCACTGTTCCGCCGCTAAAGTGGCTGCTAAACAGGCCGCCCGCAAGCGGAAAACGTATAATTGTATCGAAGCGGACTATAGCCGGCAAAGAATCCCCGGCAAATTACAGGTTTATGAAACTGCATCTGGCAAACACCAGCGACCGCTATTCATTCACCGGTTACGGGCCGGGCTACCTGGTCATCAACGGTACCCGCTATGAACAACCGTTGATCATTGCCCCGGATCATGCCCCGGAACCCTGGTTGGTGCCCGAATTTTCGGCACTGAATGCCACTGCCGTGGGTGCACTGCTCAGCGGAGAGCCGGAAATCGTGATATTTGGCACCGGCCCCCTGCAGCTTTTTGCAGAACCGGGGCGCATACACCCGCTGATCGACGCTGGAATAGGTGTCGAAATGATGAATACCCCGGCAGCATGCCGCACCTACAATATTCTGATCAACGAAGGTCGCCGCGTCGCCGCGGCTATGTTTCTGCCTTAACCCGTCCGGCCGAACCGGCGTCCTCGACCGGCTCCGGCAGCGTAAAGTAAAACGTTGCACCACGACCGGGCTCCGCCTCCGCCCAGACCTGACCGCCGTGGCGCGTGATTATGCGTTGCACCAGTGCCAGACCTATGCCCGTACCCTGAAACTCGGCTTCGGTATGCAATCGCTGAAACGCCCTGAACAGCTTGTTGACGTAGGTCATGTCAAAGCCTGCTCCATTGTCCCGCACAAAATAACAGTGCCCCGCCCCGGTCTCGGTACAGCCAACCTCGATTTCGGCGTTCTTTAGCAGGCCGGTAAATTTCCAGGCATTGCGCAGCAGGTTGTCCACTGCCACCCTCAGCAGTCCCGCATCCGCACTGACCAACATGCCTTCGGCAATGGCAACGCTGACCTTGCGCTGAGGCTGTGCGGCCTGCAATTCCTGAGTGATCTCCCGGGCCAAGGCCGTCAAATCATATTTGTCTATCTCTAGATCGCTTCGCGTCACCCGTGCCAGTTCCAGCAAATCGTCAATCAGCTGCCCCATCTGCCGGCTGCCGGCGCGTACGCGCTCCAGGTAATCGCGCGCCGTGTCGTCCAGTCTGGATGCATATTCCTCCAGCACAATCTGACTGAATCCGTCGATCGTACGCAGCGGTGCGCGCAGATCATGCGAAACCGAATAGGAAAATGACTCCAGCTCGCGATTGACCGCAGCCAGCGCCTGTGTGCGCTGTTCGACGCGCTGCTCAAGTTCGGCGTTGAGTTTGCGGATTTCTGCTTCCCGCTCGTGCAGCGCCATTTCGATCTGCTTGCGTTGCATGATGTCTATATTCGTCCCACGCACCCGCAATGCCCGCCCATTGGCGTCGCGTTCTGTCACGCTACCCCGGCTCTCCAGCCAAAGCCAGCTTCCCGAAAAATCCCTAACACGAAATTCGGTATGCAGCGGCGTGCTTCCGGTTTTCAGCAATGTAACTATGGCCGCATACTGGCCGGCACGGTCATCCGGATGCAGGAGTTCATTGAGTTCCGGAAAGGTCGTGTGCGTTTCCTTGACGGCTCCGCCGAGCATGACATTCCAGCGATCACTCAGATATACCTCTTCTGTTTCGACGTTCCAGTCAAACAAGGCCCCTCCCGACGCCTCCAGCGCCAGGGCAATGCGGCGCTCGCTGTCACGCAATATCTGCTCGGTGTGCAATTGCTCGGTCATATCCCGCACCAGGGTGAGGCGCACCGCTTCTTTCCCCAATGTCAGCGGATAGGAAAAGATCTCCACATCAAATACCTCGCCGCTCTTGCGCACATGTTTTTTGTGCACATGCTCGATGACGCCGGTCGGCCGCGCTTCAGCCATTTTCTTGTAGCGTTCACGCTCCTCCGGCACCTGGACATCCGCCACAGTCAGCGCCAGCATTTCCTCCCGCGTATAACCGTAAGTCGTCAGGCAGGCGTTGTTGACTTCCAGAAAAAGCAACGAGCCAGCCTCTTTGCGCAAAAACATCGGCAGTGGCGTCA
>JBBKXO010000170.1:0-4893 GCA_037969525.1 Burkholderiales bacterium
CGGGCGATATGGGCGTCGGTCCGGGCGTTGCCGCTACCGCCATTACCGGATTTAACTTGAATCTGGTGGCAGCGAGTCCGTCGTCAACTTCCGCTCAGGTCACCGGAAATATTTACGCACGCGACTATGCAGTCCCCACCCCGACCAAGGTGACCACGGCCTCAACCGACATGGGCCTAGCCTACACCGACGCTGCCGGGCGGCCAGCGGGCGTTGGTCCCAACCTAAATTTCCTCGGTGGGGTCCTCACCACGAATACCCTCGCACCTGGCGTCTATACCTGGGGCTCCAACGTCTCACTGGGAGCCGCGCAGATACTCACGCTTTCGGGTAATGCGACTGATGTCTGGATCTTCCAGATATCGGGAACGCTGACAACGGCCCCTGATTCGAGTGTGATCATGGGGGGCGCCGCGCTGCCCAAGAACGTCTTCTGGCAGGTCGCCGGTGCGACCGTAAATATAGGGGTAGGGGCAGGGGCACCACGGGCCAACTTTGAAGGTGTTGTTCTGGCACAGGTTGCCATTAACGTCGGCAACCAGGTAACCATGAATAGTAGACTGCTGGCACAGGCTGCGGTCAATCTTGATCAGACCACTGTGACACAGCCTGCACCGTAGAGTAGAGGTAACTCAACACTAGACCGGCAGGGGGAAGCCCCTGCCGGTCTTTTTTTGTACTGACGCCAGCGTAATTCGACGGCTATTTATTT
Organism: Burkholderiales bacterium; assembly: GCA_037969525.1. Taxonomy (GTDB): domain Bacteria; phylum Pseudomonadota; class Gammaproteobacteria; order Burkholderiales; family SG8-41. Next base: position 713 of record JBBKXO010000170.1, read on the forward strand.
GTGCGCGGCAGTCACCGTAGCAGTGACTGCGTAGCTCGCAACAGTGGCGGAGTGGGCATGTGTACCGCTGAAGACGGCGATGGCCATCAGCAGTCCACCGATCAGCAGCAGGTCTTCCCAGCTCACCGAAATCTCCCAAGGAGTTGTCGGTCGCATTATCTTGCTGCTGATTGCGACAGGCAAGTCTCCGGCATGGCTTACAATCCCGTTGACAATTCATTCCGGACATCCGTCACATGAAAGTTGCCGACTATGGACCTGTCGCATGGAAAGCGGATGAGCTTGAAGCCGACCGCCGCTGGCTGTTCATGCTGGACGACCGTGCCCGTTGCGACCTCGTCGCTGCACTGACGCACGCCATCGACAGCGACAAGTCGCTGTTCGATTACCGGCGTGATGATTTTGACCTGGGCAGCGCCGCACCGGTCATTGCTGCGGCATTCCATGAGATGCAGCACGGCCGCGGTGTGGCGCTGATCCGCGGCCTGCCGCGCGCGGGGCTGGATGAAAAGGATTTCGAGTTGCTGACCTGGGGTATCGGCCTGCATCATGGTGTGGGCCGGTCGCAGGGCAAGGCCAGCCATTATGTGTCGGCGGTGCGCGACGCGGGCAATGCCTATCGCACCGGTACCGGCCGCGGTTATTCATCAAATGCCGAGCTCGATTTCCATACCGATTCCGCTGACGTGGTGGCGCTCAGTTGCTACAACAAGGCCGCAGCGGGCGGCATGAGCATCACCACCAGTTCGATAGCGGCGTATCAGGCGATGCGCGCCGAACATCCGGAACTGGTGGAGTATCTGCACCAGCCCATCCATTTCAGCCGCCAGGGCGAGCAGGCGCCGGATGAAGCGGCGTCGTATCCGCATCCCATCTTCGATGAGCGTGGCGGCAAGCTGTTCAGCAAGTGGAATCGCAATCGCGTGAATTCAGCACAGCAGCTTGACGTCGTGCCAAAACTATCGGCGCAACACCGGGAAGCGCTGGAGGTGTTTGATGCGCTGGTGCGCCGCGCCGACCTTGCCCACACCATGTGGCTGCAGCCCGGCGACCTGCAGATCATCAACAGCCATGTCACGCTGCATTCGCGCACCGACTTTACCGATCACGAAGTAGCGGCACAGAAGCGTTTGCTGTTCCGGCTGTGGCTGGCGCCCCCCGATGGCGACGATTTGCCGGAGAGCTGGCGCGTGCTCTACAAGGCAGTGGATCGTGGCACTGTGCGTGGCGGCATCATCGGCCAGCAGCACGATGCAGCGCGCAAAGCGTATGAACAACGCCAGGCCGCAGCACTCGGCATGCGCTGCAGCGAGTCATAAAAATATAAATTAAATCAACTACTTATGAATATAACACGACCAAGTCCGCGCCGGGGTTACGCAGCCGGTTTTGACTGACCGCCGTGGCGCTGACGGGCCGCCTGCAACAGCGTGTCGGCCGTTTTTAATTCGCTGTGCGCTTTCTCCAGTTGCCGGTCGTCGATCAGTTTGCTCGCCGCATACAGTTTCGCCTGGACCGCATTCATGTCGCTGACAAACCGCGGGCCATTGGCCGGGTCCTCATAATTCTTGGCCCGGAACTGCAGCCACAGCCGGTAGAGCTCCTGCATCGCGACACGCGCTGCCCCGGTATCTGTCTTGCCGGTGGCGGCGACGGTGGTCGCCAGCGCGCTGTTGACCATCGCGACGTCCGTGGAAAAATTGCCGGTCATCTGCGCACGCGCCGGATGGCTGGCGGACAGCAGCACAAACGCCAGCAGCAGCGGCAGGTATTTCATCCAGTTTGTGTTGTGTATCATGGTTTCCTTTCCCGTACTTCATGATGCTGCCAGTGCCGGAGAGTGTCCGGCTGTTATTGCTTGGACGCGTTTGGGCGGCGATGGTTCGCATCACGTGCCGATGTCCACTAAGGCCCAGCAGCGGCGTCAACAGAAAAATCCAGCCCAGCGCGCGTATGGCCATCGGTGGTGTCGGTGTGCGGCGGTGTCGCCGCCAGCCTGCAAACCATTTTTCATGGCGGCTGATGGTGCCGGCACACCAGATCAGGCCCAGCGCGATGGTCAGCGGCAACACCAGGGACAGCGCGCCGGACCAGCCTTGATGCCGCCACATCGCCCTGGGATAACTCAACGCGATCAGGCGCTGCCGGTCGAACGTGCGTGGTCGTTGTCGGCGCAGGCGGCGGTTTCGGCTTCGAGCTGCAGCGTCACATGCGCGATGTCGAAGCGTTCATGCAATGCGTGCTGTGCTTCATGCAGGATATCCTCGGTGGTACGTTCCCCGTAACGCACTACCAGATGCGCAGTCAGCGCCGGCTCGGCGGTGCTCATCGCCCACACATGCAGGTCGTGCACGGAAGCAACACCACTGATGGCTTCCAGACAACTGCGCACTTCCGGCAGCTTGATGTTTTCGGGAACGCCGTCGAACAGCAGGTGCAGCGATTGCCGGAACAGCGACCAGGTGCCGGCAATGACCACGAATGCGATGAGCAGGCTGGTGGCCGAGTCGATCCAGGTCCAGCCCTGCCACCAGTACAGCGCGCCGGCGAGCACCACGCCGACGGATACCAGCGCATCGGCGGCCATGTGCAGGAATGCGCCGCGGATGTTCAAATCGGTTTTGCGGTCGGCCATGAACAGCAGCGCAGTCACGGTGTTGATGACCACGCCGATGGCAGCGACGACCATCACGGTGCCCGCGGCCATCGGGCGCGGATCGCCGAGTCGATGCACTGCCTCCCAGCCCAGCGAGCCCATGGCCACCAGCAGGATCAGCGCGTTGATGAAGCTGGCGAGTATGGAGCCGCGGCGCCAGCCGTAGGTTTTCTGGTCGCTGGGCTGCAGCCGCGCTGCGGCAAAAGCGGCCCACGCCAGTAGCAGGCCGCCGACGTCGCTCAGGTTGTGTGCGGCGTCTGCCAGCAGTGCCAGCGAGTCAGTCACCCAGCCGTACCAGGCTTCGATGATGACAAAACCCACGTTGAGCGCGATGCCGATGCTGAAGGCGCGGCCGTGGTTGCCCCCGGGCATCGGATGGGCGTGGCCGTGAGGGTCGTGCCCGTGAGGGTCGTGCCCGTGGTGATGATGGTGCGGCGTGCTCATAAGCCCGTAGCGTAACCCATCATGCCACCGCGCGAATCAACGCGCGGCGTCGCGCGCAGCGATCACCGCCTCGATCACCGGGTGTATGGTTTCCGGCTCCACCGGAAATTTTTCGGGCATGCCCATTTTGACCATGTCGCGCAGCATGGCGATGGTGGTGCGGGTTGCGCGGTCGGACGAATGCATAGAGTGCAGCAGTTCCTGGCATTCCTTCATTTCATGAATGCGGCGCTCACAGTGCACCGCGGTGCCGCCGACGTAGCGGCGGATGATTTTTTGAAAAGGGATGTCATTGAAAGTGACCGAGCAGTCTTCGATGACGGCGTCAAGGATGTTGCGGCGCTGCGCGGCCTCCATGGTTTCGAGCAGGATGGCGGCGAGTCCCTTCATCAGCACGCTGCGGATCAGTTTCATCGCGCTGGCGTCACCCGCCTGGCTGCCGACGACATTGATGACCATGCCATGCGGGGTCATCAGCTCGCGGAAGGCCGCTGCATGCGGGCCGCTGGCGACGATGGGCGCCTTCATGCCCATCAGGTCCACCGGTCCCATGATCGAGGCGTCAACGAAGCGGGCGCTGTCACCGACGATGGCGGCGGCTTTTTCCATGGCTGCTGCCGAATTGGTGCTGGCATCCACGTACAGGTGGTCGGGCCGCAGGTGCTTGTGGATTTTTTTCAGTGCGGCCAGCGCGGCCTTGCCCGGCGTCAACACGATAATGATGTCGGATTTTTTCGCCAGTGTCGCAACGGTCTTGACCAGCGTTACGCCGGCGGCCTGTGCGCGTTCATAGACCAGGTCGCCGGGTTGGGCTTTGGCGCCGCTGCGGCTGTAGGCGACGATGTGACTGATACCGGCCTGCGAGAAATCCTTGGCGAAACGGGCTGCTGCTTCACCGTAGCCCAGTAAACCCAAACGCAATGACTCAGCACTCATAGTGAATTTTCTTCCAGAAATCGGTTGGCGGGGATGGACGCTGCCGCAGTGCGTACCATTCATGAAAATAGCATATAAAGCCTCATCGCCCTCATCGCATTACGGCGCCCGCACGACTTGCGCCGCGCGGCGTCTGTGCTGCCGG
>JBBKXO010000171.1:0-8372 GCA_037969525.1 Burkholderiales bacterium
TCCTCGTCACCGCTGACCATGTGCAGCGGCACCTTGAGCCGGCGCAGGCTGCGCTCCAGACTCTGTATCGTCGGGCGCCGCGCCTGCACGCCACGCAGCGTATTGGCCGAGCCCAGCGCGGAGTGCTTGGCAAACTCGGCGCAGAATTGCGCAAATCCGCGCGGATCCTTGTTCTGGTACTGCACGCGCGACGGCCCGATCTGGTACGGTTTGATCGCCGCGGCCGTGCCCAGCGCATCGAAGCGTTTCGCCATGACCTCGGTGTCCTTGAGGAATTGCGCACGCTTGTCAGCGTCCGCACCGTAACCGACACCGATGGCGGTCAGCGACAGCGCCAGGCGCGCGTGGCGCAGACCGAAATGCAGCGTCGCATACCCGCCCATGGAACAACCGATGATGTGCGCCTTTTTGAGTTTGAGATGGCGCATGACGGCGGCGATGTCATCAGCCGCGATGGCCTGTGAATATTTGGTACGCGCGCGCGGCACGTCCGACGGCGGATAACCGCGCGCATTAAACGCAATGCAGTGGTAGCGTCGCGAGAAAAACCGCAGTTGCGGCTCCCAGCTGCGCAGGTCGTCGGCGAACTCGTGCACGAACACGATGGGCGTGCCGCGCCCGGATTCTTCGTAATGCAGTTGGACGCCGGCGGCATCAGCATAGGGCATACAGGTCTCCTGGGTGGCCGGGCTGAACGGCGCCCGTTATAAAGATATCAAATAAAACAACTACTTACGTAATGTCAGAGACGGCTACTGATATCTAGGCAAATTGCAACATCGATCAATCAGCGTAACGCAGCTCAGGCCGCGTGCTGCCGCACTGGGGCGCGCCCCAATCGTGCCTTATCCAGCAAACCCGTGGCCTCCAGATCAGCACGCATCTGCGCCTTCTGATCTGTTGTGAGTTCAGTACAGGGTGCACGCACGGGACCGCCTTTCATGCCCAGCAACTCCATCCAGTATTTCTGCTCGGCCGCCGGCACGCGTCCGCCCGCGCCGCCATATCCCGGTATCCATTTGGACAGCACCGTGCGCAGCGGGTTGAGGCTGCGGCTGATCTTGATCGCCGTGTTGTAATCACCGGCAAGCACTGCACGGCTGTAATCGTTGACCGGCAGGTAACCCGGCACCTGATACAGATGTGGACAATAATTGAGCAGCCACTGGTCGCCCATCACGCTGGAATTGAACACCCACGGCGCCTCGTCGGCGACGCTGACTTCAAGCTCTTTGCCGATTGCTGCGCGCAACGCGATCGTCGCCGACACCTTGGACACGCCCTGCTTGAAACCGCAGATATTCGGGATCTTTGCCAGGCGCTTCGCCAGCGACACGCCGATTGGCGCAGTGGCCTCAGTGTTGAACAGCACGACACCGATGTCGATGCGCTCGCAGACGTAACGGTAGAACTCGTAGATGGCATCGTCGCCGCGCGCCGCCACAAAAGGCGTGAGGATGATGACAAAGTCGATGCCCACCGCCTGCGCATGCTGCGCCAGCTTGATCACGTCATTGGGATTCTGATGGTGACAGCCTGCGATCAACGGCACCCGGCCCTTCGCCACCTCTACATTGATCTCATGGACGCGCATGCGCTCCTCGTTGGTCATGGACCAGAACTCGGCGACGTTGCCGATGCAGTAATGGCCCTCGAGCTGCAGATCCGATATGCAGTAGTCCAGGTTCGCCGCGGTCGCGGCTTCATCGAGCCGGTCATCCGCCGTGAAATTGGTGGGCAGTGCGGTCCACACGCCCTTCAGCATGGTGCGCGCGTATTCCTTGGCTTCGTTCTTGCGGTATTTCATCGCTGTCTCCTCCTGATAACCGGATTCCGGTAAAGATTTCGATATATCTTCTTAGCCATATTTTTAGATTTGCACCGGAAACCTGTTGCCAGACTACACCCGACGGCCAGATTCATCTACCACCCGAACTGATAATAACGAGTCCAGAAGAATCGCCTCTGTCTGGCGGCAATCGCAGTTTGCAGAGAACAACAGCTTAGCTGTTTGACCGACACGATGAGTCTTCGCAGAAAGTTGCATGCGTGCAATGCGTGAGCTGCTTCCTTGACTGTAGGGCATGAGAAATGCATGATAAGTTGCAGGCGCTTTAAGAAGAAACCGCGTTGTGTGTGCTGCCACACATTCACGCAACACCGCATCAAGCACAATGGTGCAGACCAAAATATTTATTCCCCAATCGAAGCTCCTTGAGACTGACTTTTGGAAATGGGGTATAGCGAATGAAAGTCCAGACTTACAGTTTTTCCTCTGACCGCTGGTCTAGCGAACCTGACGGTGCGCTCGATTCCGAGCAGACACTCGTCGTCATATTCGGCGCCTCACAGTTTATCGATCACCCGGAAGCAGTTCAGCGCGTGATCAACACATACCCGCGCTCCAAAATCATCGGTTGCTCCAGTTCAGGAGAAATCCACGGCGATCAAATCCTCGACAACAGCATCGCCGTTGCAGTAGCGAAATTTGATCGCGTTACATTGCGCGTTGCAAGTGCAGGCATCTCTGGTCCTGACGAATCCTTCAAGGCTGGCAGCGAAATCGCGCGCCAGTTAAATATGCCGAATCTCCGCGCCATCATGATGCTGTCGGATGGACTGCAGGTTAATGGCAGCGAGCTGGTCCGGGGCGTGAATTCAATACTGCCGGCAAACGTCACGGTTACGGGCGGACTAGCCGGAGACGGCGACCGTTTCCAGCGTACCTGGGTAATCGCTGATCGGCGCCTGACTCCCGGGTTCGTGGGCGCAGTCGGTCTTTACGGGGACGCAGCGCGCATCGGTCACGGTTCCAAGGGCGGGTGGGACGCATTCGGCGTGGAACGTCTGGTCACGCGCTCCAAAGGCAATGTACTGTTTGAACTGGATGGCAAACCGGCATTGCAGCTTTACAAACAATATCTCGGTGAGCGTGCAAAGGATCTGCCGGCTGCCGGCCTGCTCTTTCCCCTGACTCTGCGCGCAAGTCCGGATGCAGACAAACGCCTAGTGCGAACCATACTGGGGGTAGATGAGGCGACCCAGTCGTTGACGTTTGCAGGTGATATACCTGAAGGCGCGTATGCACAACTGATGTGCGCAAATTTCGACCGGCTCATTCAGGGCGCCGGCGAGGCGGCACTGTCAGTCGGAAACCGAGCAATGAATGGCTCGTCCACACTCGCCATCGCGATCAGCTGTGTCGGTCGACGCCTCGTGCTGGGAGAGCGTGCGGAAGAAGAAACGGAAGCCGCACTCGAAGCGCTGCCCGAGAATACGCAACAGATCGGCTTCTATTCCTACGGTGAGATTTCCCCGTACGCGACCGGAAAATGCGATCTTCACAATCAGACGATGACGCTCACCGCAATTAGCGAAGCGTAAATGCCTCTACACCGACTGCTCAGCCGCCAGCTCAAACGACTCGGCCTGCGTGCAGAGACGCCGCCTGACGCCGGCTCCTGGCAAGAGCTCCTCGAGCGGGTCAGCGTGTCCTACGCACAGTCCGATGAGAACCGGCAATTGTCCGAGCGCTCCATGGAGCTGTCTTCGCGTGAAATGCAAAGGCTGCATGAAAGGGAGCGCCAGATTGCCGAACTACTGGAAGAACGGGTGCAAAAGCGCACGGTTGATCTCGCGCTCGCCGAACTCAGCGCCAGGATCAGCGAGTACCGCTTCCAGCTGACTTTTGATAGCGCACCGATCGGCATCATGGACACCAGCGTTGAAGACGGCACAATCCTGCGCGCGAATCAAAAACTGAGTGAGTTGTTCGGTTACAGGCCAGACAAATTGATTGGCATGCACACGGACAAACTGCTGTTGCTTGACACCGTTGACGACGAGCGGCCGAATTACCGGCAACAGATGCTGAATGGCGAGATCAACATTCACTCGTCGGAGCGGCGTTACATGCGCGAGGATGGCTCCGCTCTGTGGGTCAACAGGACCATATCCCTGGTGCGGGATACGGAGGGACAACCACTCTACTTTGTCCACATCATCGAAGATATCACCGAACGCAAATTGCTCGCGCGCCGCCGCGAAATGGAACATGCCGTCACGCAAACGCTGGCGGAATCAGCCACGGTGGAAGAAGCCGTGTCGATCGTACTGCGCACCATTTGCCAGACCCAGGGGTGGGCCTGCGGCGCTCACTGGAAGTGGATTGAAGCGGAGGAATTGTTGCGATGCGCTGACACCTGGCACTCGAAAGACGATGGCGTCGAGGATTTTATTGACGCCTCCAGGGAACAACCCAATGAGGCGCCGGCGTGGCGAGGCGCTCCGCCTGGAACCGATACCGGCGGGCTCGTGCGGCGCGTCTGGACCAATGGTGCCTCGGTATGGTTTTCTGATATTACCCAGCAACCGGATTTCCGGCGCGGGCCCGCCGCAGTCAAGGCAGGTATACGCAGCGCATTCGGTTTCCCGATCATGACAGGGACTCGACCTCTGGGCGTATTGGAGTTTTATAGTCGGGCAGTCGAGCCGCCCGATGATGCATTGCTGCAGGTCGTTCGGGCGATCGGCAGTCAGCTCGGGCAATTCATTCAGCGCAGGCAGGCCGAAGACAAAGTCATGCAACTGGCACAGTTCGACTCCATTACCGGCCTGCCGAACCGCAATTTGCTCACCGACCGCCTGAGCCAGATGCTTGCGTTATCGCAGCGCAACGACAAGTCGGTGGGCGTACTCTTCGTTGACCTTGACTACTTCAAAATCGTCAACGATACCCATGGCCACGCCGCGGGCGACCAGCTGCTGCGCTTGACGGCTGAACGCATGTCGGCGTGCGTGCGCAGCGGCGACACCGTCGGGCGACTGAGTGGCGACGAATTTGCCGTCGTGCTGGCTAATTTGGCCAAGACTGACGATGCTGGACTTGTTGCTGGAAAGATCGTGCGCGAATTGGCGAAGCCGTTCGATCTTCAAAGCCAGCTGGTCTATATATCAGCCAGTATTGGCATTGCTCTTTATCCGGGAGACAGCACCGATCCGGTGACGTTGCTGAAGCTCGCGGATACGGCGATGTATCGCGCCAAGGAACGGGGACGCAACGAATACCAGTTTTATCTGCCACAAATGAACGAACGTCTGGTCCTACGGCAACAACTCGAATCCAGCCTGCGCGGCGCACTGGATCGCAAGGAATTCCTGCTGCATTACCAGCCCAAGGTCAGTCTGGCGAGCGGCGCCATCATCGGATTCGAGGCGTTACTGCGGTGGCAGCATGGCGAACAACTGATATCACCCGCCGTCTTCATCTCCATCCTCGAGGAAACCGGCTTGATTGTGCCCGTCGGCGAGTGGGTCCTGAATAGCGTGTGCGAACAGATCAAGCAGTGGGAGCGTGCAGGCATCAAGCTGCACCCGATCGCAGTCAACCTGTCGGCCCGTCAGTTCCAGAGCAAGAATCTGGCAAACCTGGTGGAACAATTACTCAGGGAAAATGGCATCAGAGCGGATCTTCTGCAGTTGGAACTGACAGAGTCGCTGCTGATGAGTGACGCCCAGGAGGCCATAGAAACGCTGCGCCATCTGAAAATGCTCGGAGTGCAGCTTTCGGTGGACGATTTCGGAACCGGCTATTCGAGCCTCGCGTATCTCAGGCGGTTCCCGCTGGACGAACTTAAAATCGATCGCGAATTCATCAAGAACGTCACCAGCGATCCGGGCGATGCCACGATCGCACTCACCATTATCAGCCTTGCACACAGCCTGAAGCTCAGGGTCGTGGCCGAAGGGGTCGAGACCGAGGGGCAACTGAATTTCCTCATGCGACATGGCTGTGACGAAATGCAGGGCTACTATTTCTCGCGCCCTGAGCCGGCAGCCACATGTGCCCGCATGCTCACTGAAGACCGGCGCCTGCTCCATAGTGAATCCGTAATCGGCAAGAACATCGTTACGATACTGCTGGTGGTTGACGATAAAACCGAACTGCTGCGACTCGATCACGCACTGGCCGAAGAAGGCTTTCATATACTGACGGCAACCAGCGCCGATGACGGGTTCGAAATTCTTAGCCGGAACCGCATAGATATCGTGATCAGCGACAACGACATACAAGGTATCAGTGGCATCGAACTGCTGGCTCGGGTTCGAAAACTGTATCCGGACACATTGCGCGTACTGGTCTCGAGTGGCGACGACACTCCCACCTTGTCGCGCGCCACCAATAAGGCTGGAATTCATTTATTCCTGCCTGGCAGCTACCCGCCGCTTCGAATGCGCGCGGAAATCCGGGAAGTACTGCGAGGCAAGCACAAATCCGCCGCCACCGTGAATTATTAGCGCTCTGCATTTCTCGCTTTTGCACCAGGCTACGCTGCTCCCCTTGCCTACGGTAATTTCATAGTGTACGTAGGCACCCGGGCACGACCTACTTGATGCAGACCCGGAACCGCAACTGGAAGCTGGGGTCCGCGGTCGGCGCTGTGCCATCGGCAAAAGTACCCTTTGGGTTGATCCGTATTGCTGCAACGTTGGCGTCGCACCCATTGGCAGCCGGCACCGGCGTGTAAGTGAACGTCGCGGGCGATGATGTTTGCGAAAACGATACGTCATCCAACGTGCTGGCGAGGCTGATAAAGTTATAGCCCAGTCCGCTGGTCGGTGTACCCTGGGCAAACACCGCCGGACTGGCGCCGGCGCCGCATATCGCATTGACGCACAGCGATGTGTGGGCCGGAATCAGATCGCTGATAACCACCGAATCGGTGGTCATCGCGACACCCGGATTGCTGACCAGCAGCGTGTATTCGATCACTGCGCCGGGAATCGCTCTGGGCGCAGTGGTGAGGTTGTACGGATCTGATATGACCGCGGACAGCTTCGTTATCGTCGGCGGCGCGGAGTAGGTGAATAGCTGCTCGTCGATATTGTAGAAATTCGTCTGATTGGTCGGTGCGCCCGCGCCCGGCACATGGATTAAACCGTTGGTCACTCCTAGCGTGCTGGTCGATCCGTCACGCGCATAGACGCGCAGTTTCCAGCCGGTCCCGGCTGGATCGGTGGCGAGAAAGGTATAAGTGGGATCCGCTGGAATACTGCCATCATTTGTCCAGATATTGTCATTGGCGGTGGCGTCGCCATGCGTGCCGTCGTTGTACAGACGGATGCCGCTGGCGACCAGCACGTTGCTCTGGTTGAACACGTCGGCCGTGACCGGCGTAGTGGCGGCGGTCGGCGTCGCGTCCACGCGCGCCCGTATCACCAACCGGTCTCCCGCAACGTATACGCTGGCGGCACCTGCCGCAGTGTCGTTGGGAGCGATGATATTCACGCCGTAGGCCTGCGGCGTCCCCAGCGTGCCTGCCACCACGCTCCACTCGACATCATCGATGTGGGTCCACGATCGGTACAGCGTAACGTGAGTACTGGAAAAACGCAGTGTGACCGTCTGCCCGGCAAAAGGCGTCAGGTTGAATGTGCGCGTAAACCACGGTTCACTGCCCCGGGCGATCGTCATCCCGGATCGGTGAGTACCGTTGGTGTCAGTATCCCAGCCGTTGTATTGCCCGTAACCTGACACCGTGGTGGTGGCCGCCACAGTACCCAGATTCGGGCTGAATGGGAAGGTCGTGTAGTTGCCGGCAGTGGGTCCGACAATTTCAGTCGTCGTCAAGCCGACCACGGAAATTCTCAGGTAATCGTAATTGGTACTCCCGTTTGCAGAGCTGTCCCAGCCTTCTATACGGTAGCGCACGACAAGGTTGCCGGGGCTGACGGCGGGAACAGTAATCGTGCGTGACAGTGTGACCGCTGGATTGCCGTTCGCAGGCTCATTATTAGTTCGCGATCCGATCAGGTACGAAAAGCCGCCGGTAAACGGCGTCCCGTCCGTTGCACGCGGTTGCGCGCCATTTCCGACCACGCCGCCGTCCGTGCCGACACTGAGCGCCGGCTCGCTGTTCCGCACCTGTGCATCAAAGCCAGCATTGGTTTTCGTGGCAGTCCAGCCTGGAGGGTTTTGCGTTCCCGCGACCGCCGATTGCTCAAAGTTGCCATTAATGGTCGGCTGGGTATTGGCAGGCTTGGCGCCGTTCTGCGTGATGTCAAAATACAGAAAATAAGTGGCGGGCCCGGCGTCCTCCAGGATGAAGCGGACCTCGCCTCGGCCATTGCCGACGCCGTCCGTGGCGCCAGCATAGACCGTGTCGGTAAATTCCTGTGTCGCGGCCAGGGCACCCGCGGGACGGACCACCCGCGGTGAATTGACGTCGAAAGTACCGCTGACGCCCAGTAGTGCAAGCAGGGCATTAAAATCAACATCCACCTTGATGGTACTGTTCACCGACGCGCCGTTGGGCACGGTAATCGGCACCCGGTAATGCCAGTCCGGCGCCGTGCCTACGGCATTAGCGTCA
>JBBKXO010000172.1:0-12617 GCA_037969525.1 Burkholderiales bacterium
GGCGAGCTGATGGAGATCTTGCCTTCCTTGATGTCGGCCTCATCATCGCCCACGATCTGGTAAGTAACGGTGCCGCCGCCGCTGATGTCCTCAAGATCGATGGTTGCACCGAACACGCAGCGACCGTCGGTAGTATCAATGGTCGCCGGATCGATAATTTGCGCATTCGAAATTTTCGACTCGACTTCGGCAATCCGGCCTTCAACGAAGCTCTGCCGCTCCTTGGCCGCAGCGTACTCCGCATTTTCCGACAGATCCCCATGGGCGCGGGCCTCGGCGATGGCTGCGATGATGGCCGGGCGCTGCACCGTTTTGAGTTCGTGCAGTTCCGCGCGCAGCAACGCTGCGCCCTTGACCGTCAGTGGAGTTTTCGTATTCATGGGTATGCCCAGACCTTCCGTGAAGCAGTTTATATGATTTGACCCTGCAGTTACCGGCCGCAGGATCGCTGGATGACGGCGGGTTACGCCGCGCAGTTAGACGCCTTATGCAACCAGTCGTTTATGCAGCGCCTGCAGGGAATAAACCCGCGGTTCGCTGGCCTGGGCCATGCCGTTGGCTGCAGCACGGGCGCCGGCGATCGTCGTATACAGTGTAACCCGCTGTTGCAGCGCCACGCGCCGTATCGAATACGAGTCGCGGATTGCCGAGCGCTTCTCTTCAACGGTGTTGATGATCAGCGCAATCTCGCCATTCTTGATCATGTCCACGATGTGCGGACGCCCTTCAGCCACCTTGTTGATGCGCGTCACCGCAAGTCCCGCGGCTTCCAGCGCCTTGGCCGTGCCGTGCGTAGCCACCAGGCTGAATCCCATGCCCATCAGCACGCGCGCCGTCTCCAGCACCCGCAGCTTGTCGTCGTCGCGCAGGCTGATGAATACTTTGCCGGACTTGGGCAGCCGCTCGCCGGATCCCAGTTGCGATTTGACGAACGCCTCGGCAAAAGTTTCACCAACACCCATCACTTCACCGGTTGACTTCATTTCCGGCCCGAGGATGGTATCGGCGCCAGGGAATTTGATGAATGGAAACACCGCCTCCTTGACTGAAAAATACGGTGGCACTATTTCCCGGGTGACACCCTGATCGGCCAGTGAGCGCCCGGCCATGCAGCGCGCTGCGATCTTGGCCAGCGGCAATCCGGTCGCCTTCGATACGAAGGGCACTGTCCGCGATGCCCGCGGATTCACCTCAAGCACATAAACCACATGCTCGCCGCTCTCTTCATTTTTCTGGATCGCAAACTGCACGTTCATCAAACCGATGACTTTCAGCGCCATGGCCATGGCCACGGTCTGGCTGCGCAACTCTGCCTGAAGTTCGGGCGACAGCGAAAACGGCGGCAGCGAGCACGCCGAATCACCTGAATGCACGCCTGCCTGTTCTATATGTTCCATCACGCCGCCGATGATGACCTGCTTGCCGTCGCTGACGGCATCCACGTCGACCTCAATGGCGTCGTTCAGAAAGCGGTCCAGCAGTACCGGCGAATCGTTGGACACCTTGATCGCCTCGCGCATGTAACGCTCGAGCTCGCCCTGCTCATGCACGATTTCCATGGCGCGGCCGCCCAACACATAAGACGGACGCACTACCAGCGGATAACCGATCTCGACGTCCGCCGCCAGCGCCTTTGCCGCGCTGCGCGCGGTGCGGTTGGGCGGCTGCCGGAGCTTCAGTTTATTCAGCAGTTTCTGGAAACGTTCGCGGTCCTCGGCAACGTCAATGGAATCCGGCGTGGTGCCGATGATGGGCACGCCGTTGGCTTCGAGATCGCGCGCCAGTTTGAGCGGTGTCTGCCCGCCAAACTGAACGATCACGCCCACCGGTTTCTCAATCGCCACGATCTCCAGCACGTCTTCCAGCGTCAGCGGTTCGAAATACAGCCGGTCAGACGTGTCGTAGTCGGTGGACACGGTTTCCGGATTGCAGTTGACCATGATGGTCTCGTAACCGTCTTCGCGCAGCGCCAGCACAGCATGCACGCAGCAGTAATCGAATTCGATGCCCTGGCCGATGCGGTTCGGCCCGCCGCCGAGCACCATGATTTTCTTGCGGTCGCTGGGATGCGACTCGCAATCTTCCTCATAGGTCGAATACATGTAGGCCGTGCTGGTCGAAAATTCCGCAGCACAAGTATCGACCCGCTTGTAGACCGGACGCACTTTCAGCGCATGACGATGCGCACGCACCGCGTGCTGGTCAGTCGCCAGCAGCTTCGCCAGTCGTGCGTCGGAAAATCCGGCGCGTTTGAGCCGACGCATCGCATCCGCATCCAGACTCTCCAGCTTGCTGCCGGCCAAAGCCTGCTCCTGACGCACCAGATCCTCGATCTGCGCAAGGAACCACGGATCGATATGCGAAAAACCGTGCACCTGCTCCTGCGTCATGCCGACGCGGAACGCATCGGCGACATAAAAAATCCGCTCCGGCCCCGGATCGCCGAGCTCGTTTTCAATAATGTCGGGATCGGTGGTTTTTTCATCAAAACCGTCGACGCCCGTTTCCAGACCGCGCAACGCCTTCTGCATCGACTCCTGGATGGTGCGGCCCATGGCCATCACTTCACCCACCGATTTCATTTGCGTGGTCAGCCGGTCGTTGGCCTGCGGGAATTTCTCGAACGCGAAACGCGGAATCTTGGTCACCACGTAGTCGATGCTGGGTTCAAATGACGCCGGTGTAGCACCACCGGTAATATCATTGCGCAGCTCGTCCAGCGTGTAGCCGACTGCGAGCTTGGCCGCCACCTTGGCAATTGGAAACCCCGTCGCCTTGGACGCCAGCGCCGATGAACGCGACACCCGCGGGTTCATCTCGATGATCACCATGCGCCCGTCTTTCGGGTTGATGCCGAACTGCACGTTCGACCCGCCGGTCTCAACCCCGATCTCGCGCAGACACGCGATCGAGGCATTGCGCATGATCTGGTATTCCTTGTCGGTCAGCGTCTGCGCCGGTGCCACCGTGATCGAATCCCCGGTGTGCACGCCCATCGGATCGAAGTTCTCGATGGAGCAGACAATGATGCAGTTGTCGGCGCGGTCGCGCACGACTTCCATCTCGTATTCCTTCCAGCCGATCACCGACTCCTCGACCAGCACTTCACTGGTCGGACTGGCATCGAGGCCACTCTCGATGATGGCAATAAACTCCTCGCGATTATAGGCAATGCCGCCGCCGGTGCCGCCCAGAGTGAACGACGGCCGGATGATGGTCGGGTAGCCGACCATCGTCTGCACCTGCAGCGCCTCTTCCAGACTGTGCGCCAGCGCCGAGCGCGGGCTGTCCAACCCGATCTTCGCCATCGCCTTCTTGAATTTTTCGCGATCCTCGGCCTTGTCGATGGCTTCTTTCGAGGCGCCGATCATCTCCACGCCATATTTCTCGAGTACGCCGTGTTTCGCCAGATCAAGCGCGCAATTGAGCGCCGTCTGCCCGCCCATGGTCGGCAGCAGGGCATCGGGGCGCTCTGCGGCGATGATCTTTTCGACCACCTGCCAGATCACCGGCTCGATATAGGTCGCGTCCGCCATCCCGGGATCGGTCATGATCGTCGCCGGATTGGAATTGACCAGGATGACCCGATAGCCTTCTTCGCGCAGCGCCTTGCAGGCCTGTGCGCCGGAATAATCAAATTCGCAGGCCTGACCGATGATGATCGGGCCGGCGCCGATGATCAGGATGCTCTTGATGTCTGTTCTTTTAGGCATGATTCAAATCCGTTACCGCCAAGATTCACTTTGATACCCGCTCGACGGGTACGCCAAGAACGCCAGGAAAGACTCGATCACGAGGAGACCTCCGTCTTTGAACTCTTGGCGCCCTTGGCGTCTTGGCGGTTCGCATTGTGTTTTTCCATCAGCGCGACAAAACGGTCGAAGAGATAATCCACGTCATGCGGCCCCGGACTCGCTTCCGGATGTCCCTGGAAGCAGAATGCCGGTTTGTCGGTCAGCGCAAAGCCCTGCAGGCTGCCGTCAAACAGCGACACGTGGGTTACCCGCACATTGGACGGCAGCGTCGCCGCATCCACCGCGAAACCGTGATTCTGACTGGTGATCATCACGCGCCTGGACTCCAGATCCTGCACCGGATGGTTGGCGCCGTGATGGCCGAATTTCATTTTCAGCGTTTTCGCGCCGCAGGCCAGCGCCAGCAATTGGTGCCCGAGGCAGATGCCGAAGATCGGCACGCCGGCGGCGAGAATGTCACTGATGGCGCGGATCGCATAATCGCAGGGCTCTGGATCACCAGGGCCATTCGACAGGAACACGCCGTCAGGTTTGAGTTTCAGCACGTCCGCAGCCGCAGTCTGTGCCGGCACTACAGTCAACCGGCAACCGCGCGCGGCGAGCATGCGCAGTATGTTGCGCTTGACACCGAAATCGTAGGCGACGACATGGAAGCGTGCGTCGGTGCGTTTGCCGTATCCGGCGCCCAGCTGCCATACGCTTTCATCGGTTTCGTAGGCGCTGTTGCAGGACACCACTTTGGCCAGATCCATGCCAACCAGCCCCGGAAACTCGCGCGCCGCCTTCAGCGCCGCCTTCTCGTCGACTTTCCCGGCCATGATGCAACCGTCCTGCGCGCCCTTGTCGCGCAACAGGCGCGTCAGCTTGCGGGTATCGATGTCGGCAATGGCAACAATGTTTTCGCGCTTCAGATAATCGGCCAGCGACCAGTTTTCACGGAAATTGGAAGACAGCAGCGGCAGATCGCGGATCACCAGCCCGGCGGCCTGCACGCGGCCGGACTCGACGTCCTCGGCATTGGCGCCGGTGTTGCCGATATGGGGATAGGTCAGCGTGACAATCTGCCGGCAGTACGACGGATCAGTGAGGATTTCCTGGTAACCGGTCATCGCCGTATTGAATACGACTTCCCCGGCCACGATACCCTCGGCGCCGATCGCGGAGCCGCGAAATACCGTGCCATCCTTCAGTACAAGAATGGCGGGCGTACGCGAGGACACGAAAAGCTCCTGATTTAATTGGTTTTGATACGACAAGCGGAACGGGCAACCCGTTCCGCTGTTACTGAGCACGGAATTATACGCGAGCGCCGTGTTTACGACAAACTGCGGCGGCACTGCGCACGTCAAATCAACGGCTTATCTCACCGCTTGAGCGCACTCTTGATGAATGCAGCCGCGCGCCTGGCAGCATCCTCGGTTGCCATTTTCGCTTCCTCGCGCTGGTCCTGACGAAAATCGAAGGCCCGCCGCGCATGCGGATACATCAGCATTTCCACCGGCACTCCGCGCTTCAGCAGCGCGTAATACGCGCGGCGGATACCGGTGCGGCGCAGTTCCTGCTCCTCGTCGCCGACGATAAACATCACCGGCACGTTGATTTTCTCGATCTCCGGCGCGTAACGGTAGACCTGCACCGGTTCCGGCGCATTCGGGTTCACCATGTGCCCGTAATAAGTGACCACGCAGGCCACTTCGGGGCGCCGGGCCGCCAGCAACACGGCGTGATATCCCCCGCGCGAAAACCCCACCACGCAGATCCGGTCGGAATAGACCTCGGGGATTTTCTTCAGCGCATCGATCGCCAGTTCGACATCCTTCTCGGTGGCCGGATCGTGCTCAATCGGCCAGTTCGGGATAAACCGCGGGCTGTGGTAATCCGGCGCAATCACCGCAATGCCACGTTCGGCGATGCGCCGCACCTGGGCATCGGCTTCCGCGTCCCAGCCGCGACGCGCGTGCACATAAAGCACCGCCGGATGCGGCGCCCGGCCTTCGGGCAGATAGAGTCTGGCGCCGATGTCGATATTGCCGTTGCGGTATTCCAGTTCGCGCACTGTAATGCCGGCGGCGTACAGCTGCAGGCTGCACGCCGCGAACCACAGGCCAATAGCTATGCGCGTCCAGGCGGTCACTCGTAACCCATTGTTTTAAATATATTTATTTAAGACCCAGCACGTCCCACATGTCATACAGACCGTGAGGCCGCGCCATCAGGTAGTGGGCCGCGCGCAACGCGCCCTGCGCATAAGTGGCACGACTGCTGGAACGGTGGGTGATCTCCACGCGCTCACCAGTACCGGCAAACAGTACCGTGTGGTCACCAACGATGTCGCCCCCGCGTATGGTCGCAAATCCGATGCTGCCGCTTTTGCGTTCACTGGTCACGCCTTCGCGCGCATAAACCGCACAGTCCTGCAGCTTGTGCCCCATCGCACCGGCGATAACTTCACCCATTTTCAGCGCAGTGCCCGAAGGCGCATCGACCTTGTGCTTGTGGTGCGCTTCGATGATTTCAATATCGTGATCCGGACCCAGCGCTTTCGCCGCCATCTCCAGCAGCTTCAGCGTCACATTGACGCCGACGCTCATGTTCGGTGCGAACACGATGCCGATGTCGCGCGCTGCATCGGCAATCGCCTGCTTGCCGGCTTCATCAAAACCGGTGGTACCGATCACCATGCGCACCTTGAGCTTGCGGCAGGCCGCGACATGCCGCAGCGTGCCTTCAGGACGCGTGAAATCAATCAGCACGTCGCAACCGGCCAGCGCTTTTTCCGGACTGTCGCTGATCATCACCTCATCCGGCACGCCGATCAGTTCCCCGGCATTGCGCCCCACCTGCGGGTTGCCTGCCTGCTCCAGCGCCGCCGCCAGCGACGCACCGCCATCCTGCGCCACGGCCTCCAGCAACATGCGGCCCATACGGCCGCTGCTGCCAGCAATCGCAACGCGCATCTGCTTGCCCACACTCATTACTTTTCCGCTGCCGCAGGTGCCGGGGGTGCAGCCATTGCCGCGGCTTTGGCGTCAGGTTTCGTGACATTGGCGCCGGCGACGACATCGCCATCGATGCGTTCCAGCTGGTCGCCGTTGAACACCACGGTGACCGTCCGCTGCTCCGTCAATTCACCATTCTTCATCAGCATGTAGACATAGTCCCAGCGGTCAGTGCGGAACGAATCAATGATCAGCGGAGTGCCCAGGGCGAAGCGCACCTGGCTGCGCGACATGCCGGGCTTCAGTTTGGCAATCATGTCCTGCGTGACATAGTTGCCCTGCTGGATATCGATCTTGTACGGCTTCAGTACCGGCAATATCGGTATGTTGCTGCAGCCCGCCAGCAACAGCGTTGCAATCAGAATTTTTTTCATAATGAATTCATCAATTAATGCGGCATGCCGCGCATTTCCGTGCCTGCGTTCCTGGCAACCACAGGCAAGCACAATCTTTGTTGGTATCATAGCCGAGATTGCCCTCCGCTGAGCGTCTGAGCGTACCCCCCGACAGGAATCACGATGAGTTCTCCGGAAGACCTGAAGACCATCGGCCTCAAAGCCACACTGCCCCGGCTGCGCATCCTCGAGCTGTTCGAGAAAAGCGACATCCGCCATCTCGCCGCAGAGGATGTCTACAAAAAACTGGTCGAAGAAGGCACCGATACTGGGCTGGCGACGGTCTATCGCGTGCTGACCCAGTTCGAACAGGCCGGCCTGCTGACCCGCCACCATTTCGAATCAGGCAAGGCCGTCTACGAACTCAACCAGGGCGGCCATCACGACCACCTGGTTTGCCTGCAATGCGGCCAGGTCGAGGAGTTCTACGACGCGGAGATCGAGAAGCGGCAGGAGAAAGTCGCCAAGGACCGCGGCTTCCGCATCCACGACCACTCACTGCATATCTACGCCGACTGCACCAAGACCAACTGTCCGCATAAGGGCCGCACCTGAGCCAATTCAGGTTGAGCAATTGCTGCGGCTCGCAGCGCCCCCCGAATCCAACTAACTTCAGCCGGCGGCACACGCCGCATAGAGTGCGTCGTACACCACCATGCCCTGCGCCAGCATCGCGTGGTCATCGGCAAAATTGATCGACAATCCCCGCGATACCGCCAGCAGGCCTGCGCACTCGGCCGCCAGTTCAGGATGTCCGGTATCCGCCCCGCGCACGATGGTCGCCAATCGCTCCAGCGCCGCACCGCCGAGCCGGTACGCCTTGATCAGGGCATCGAAGCTGCAGGCATCACCGACGTGGTTGAACACGGCCCCCGGCGCATCATAAGAAATGGCCTGGCGACCTGCGGCAGTCGCCAGCACCTCACCCGCCGGCACATACAGGAACTCCGCCTCCGGATCGATGAAGCGCGCAATCAGCCAGGGACAGGCGATGCGGTCGATTTTTGGCCGTGCGCGCGTCACCCAGCGCGTCGCCGCACCCACGGGCTTGATGGTGATGGCCCCGCCGGCGGCTTTCCAGCCCTCTTCTATGCCATCTTCAAGAAAACGCGCGCTAAAACCCGCGTCGCACAGCTGCTGTGCCGCGCCCTGGCTGACCTGATGGCCATGCACGCAATAAACCACGATATCGCGATCGCGCGGCAACAGCGCAGCCCATGTCTTCAACTGCTCGGGATCACGGCGCAGGGCACCGGCAATCAGATCGGGGGCGGCGCGGAACGCCGGCGTCTTGCGCACATCGATTACCAGCGGCGGCACCGCACCAGACAGGGCGGTTTTCAGCTTGTCGGGAGTAAGCGAAGGCGCGGTGGCCGTATTCGCAGTGGCGTCAGTCATGGCTCTGCACTCCATCAAAAATGGTCGCAGAACTTGGGCGCGGACGCCTGGTTGCGGGGAGTCTGCACCGCCCCCGCTGCTGAAAATTGTAGTCGTAGGGCCCGGGTCCGGCAATCGCTTGCCAGCACACCCCCCAGGTGAATTTATAACTAGTTGTTTTATTTAATTTTTTTACCCAGCATTTCGGCGGCATGTTTGCGCGTCGTATCGGTGATCTTCACGCCACCGAGCATGCGCGCAATCTCTTCGACGCGCGCACGCGCATCCAGCACCGTCACCGCGGACACCGGTTTGCCCTTGGCACTGCCCTTGCTGACCTGCCACTGTTGATCGGCTGATGCCGCCACCTGCGGCAAATGGGTGATGCACATCACCTGATGTTTCGCCCCCAGCGACTGCAGCATGCGACCGACGATTTCGGCGACGCGGCCGCCGATGCCGACATCGACTTCATCAAAAATCAGCGTCGGCACATGGGCCACACGGCTCAATACCGTCTGTATCGCCAGTGACAGGCGCGACAACTCGCCGCCGGACGCGGTTTTCGCAATCGCCTGCGGCGTCACCCCCGGATGCGGCGCCACACGGAATTCGATTTGTTCGAGGCCATGCGCTGCCGGTGTGTCTGATGCTTCCAGCGCCACTTCGAATACGCCACCCTGCATCGCCAGCTCCTGCATGCCGGCAGTGACGGCTGCAGCCAGTTTCTTCGCAGCTTTCTTACGTCCCGCAGTCAGTTTTTTTGCAACATCGCGATAAGCCGCCTCGGCTTCGGTTTCCCGCGCGCGCAGCGTATCCGGATCGCCGCCGGCACCCAGTTCTGCCAGGCGCTCGCGGGTATGCGTCGCCAGTTCCGGCAAGGCATCGGGCTCGACGCGGTATTTGCGCGCCGCGGTGTGCAGCGCATCCAGCCGCTGCTCGACTTCGCGCAAGCGCTGCGGATCGAGATCTGTGCGTTCAGCGTAACGGCGCAGTGCGATGGCCCCTTCCTGCAACTGGATCTGCGCCGGCTCCAGCGCGGCCAGTATGTCTTTCAGCCGTTCATCGTGGCGCAGCAGCGGCTGCAGCCGGGCAATCACACTGTTTAACTGGGCCAGTGCGGCACCCTCGCCTTCGTCCAGAATGTCCACCCCGGCCTGCGCTGCTTCGATCAGACTCGCGGCATGTGCCAGCCGCGCGTGTTCGGCACCCACCGCCGTCCACTCACCAGGCACGAGCTTCAGTCCGTCGAGTTCCTGCACCTGCCATTCCAGGCGCTCGCGCTCGGCATTGATTGCCGCGGCATTACCTTCGAAAGCCAGCCGCTCCTCACGCCGCCGCTGCCAGGTACGCCAGGCCTCGGCCACCGCTGCCGCCTGCGCTGTCATGCCGCCATAGGCATCGGTCAGCGCACGTTGGGTCGCCGGACGGCTCAAAGACTGGTGTTGATGCTGGCCGTGGATGTCGACCAGAAAATCGCCGGCCTCGCGCATTTGCGCAGCCGTAGCGGGATGACCATTGATGAACCCACGCGACCGTCCTGAGGATTCGACCACGCGACGCAACAGGCACACGCCTTCATCGCCGCCGAGATCATTGCCGGTCAGCCACGCATCCAGCGGCGGATTGCCATCGATATTGAATTCGGCGGTCACATCGGCACGGGCCGCACCCTGGCGCACCGCGATGGCGTCAGCGCGCTCGCCCAACGTCAATGCCAGCGCGTCGATCAATATCGATTTGCCGGCGCCGGTCTCTCCGGTCAGCACGGTGAACCCGGCACCGAACTCCAGTTCCAGGTGTTCGACGATGACAAAATCGCGGATGGTCAGCCGTTGCAGCATGGTGCTGGAATCGCTCGGATTCAGTCCCTGTTCCAGTGCAGCTTCTCGCGCAGCATCGCGTAGTAGCTGTGGCCCACCGGATGCAGCAGCTTGATGGTATGCGCGTAACGGCGCACGACCACGCGGTCGCCTTCGCGCAGGTCGAAATGCGAATGGCTGTCGAAATGCACGCGCGGATCATCAGCGCTGCGCACTATGATCTCCACAGTGCTGTCACCGCCGACGACGATGGGGCGATTGGACAGCGTATGCGGCGACACCGGCACCAGTGCCATTACGGAGAGCGCCGGATGCACGATCGGTCCGCCGGAGGACATGGCATAGGCCGTCGATCCGGTGGGTGTTGCGACGATCAGACCATCCGAACGCTGGTTGTAAATGAAGTGGCCGTCTATGCGCACTTCGATTTCAACCAGTCCGCCCTTGTATCCCTTGGCGACCACCACATCGTTGAATGCCAGCACGTCGAACACCCGCTCCGCGCCGCCGTTGCTGCCGCTCCAGACCTCGGATTCGAGCAGCATGCGTTCTTCAGTCACGAACTCGCCTTCGAGTATGGAACTGATGGTCTCGAACATGGTGTCGAGCGAGATGTCGGTCAGAAACCCGAGCCGCCCCTGGTTCACGCCCACCAGCGCCACGTCATAGGGCGCGAAAGTGCGCGCGATGTTGAGCATGGTGCCGTCGCCGCCCAGCACGATCGCCAGGTCGGCCTCGCGCCCCAGCTCCTCCAGCACCAGCACCGCATAAGGGCAATCCTTGATATGCGACGCAGTCAGCCGGTCGATCAGCACCTTGACGCCGCGTTTTTCCAGGAAGCGCGCGAGCTCCATTACCGGTGCAGCAATCTCCGGGGATTTGTATTTACCGATGAGCGCTACAGTGGCAAAGGCGGCGGACATGGCCGCATTAAACCATAATTCATCTGCTGCTGGTGCAGTGCAAACCCCATAAAAAACAATGCATTGGCGCTCCATCACAAGGAGTGCTGGTGTGCTGTGCTTTTTGTGTAAAATCGTTCGCATGGCCACTGAAACCCAGGCATTGAACGAACGCGCACAGCAGCTGCTTAAAACCCTGGTCGAACGCTACATCGCCGACGGGCAACCGGTGGGCTCGCGCGCGCTGTCCAAGTTCTCCGGTCTCGATCTGTCTCCGGCCAGCATCCGCAACGTGATGGCCGACCTCGAGGAAATGGGTTTCATCGCCAGCCCCCACACCTCCGCCGGTCGCATCCCGACGGCGCGCGGTTACCGCTTTTTCGTCGATACGCTGCTGACCGTCAAGCCGCTGGACCGCATCGAAATCCACCAGCTCGAAGGCCAACTGCAGGTTGAAAACACCCAGAAGCTGGTCGCGTCCGCATCGCATGTGCTGTCCGATCTCACGCGTTTCGCCGGCATCGTCGTCACGCCGCGGCGCAGCGGCGGCTTCCGCCATATCGAATTTCTCAAGCTTGCCGAAAAACGCCTGCTGCTGATCCTGGTCACCGCCGATGGTGACGTGCAGAACCGCATCATCCAGACCGAAAAGTCCTATAGCCCTTCGGAACTGGTCGAAGCCGCCAACATGCTTAACAAGAATTTTGCCGGCTGCACCTTTGAGGAAATCCGCCGTCGCATCCACGTTGAGTTGAAGCAGTTGCGCGAAGACATGACGCAACTGATGGCCGCTGCACTGGCAGCCAGTGACCAGGCCGCCAGCGATTCCGCCGAAGACGTGGTGATATCCGGAGAAATCAATCTGCTCGGCATCGAAGACCTGTCGTCCAACATGACGAAACTGCGTGACCTGTTCAACCTGTTCGAACACCGCACCACCTTGCTGCAACTGCTGGATGTGTCCAGCCGCGCCCAGGGCGTGCAGATCTTCATCGGCGGCGAAGCCGGACTGACGCCACTCGATGAATGCAGCGTGGTCACCGCGCCCTACGAAGTTGATGGAAAAATCGTCGGCACTGTCGGTGTCATTGGTCCGACGCGCATGGCCTATGAGCGCGTCATTCCCATAGTCGACATCACCGCCAAGCTGCTCTCCAGCGCACTGACGCAGCGCTAAGCGCGGCGCGGCACCCGCCGTACCGGGTGTTACCCTGCACGCTTTCATACTTCACACTTATTTCAATGGGCCACTTCGCCAAGGAACCACCCCATAGCCACGGCAATCCAGCAAAACTCGGGGTGTTGCTGATCAATCTCGGCTCGCCCGAAGCTGCGACGCCGGGCGCCGTGCGCACCTACCTGCGCG
>JBBKXO010000173.1:0-5396 GCA_037969525.1 Burkholderiales bacterium
CTGCGGCTGGCCGAGTGCGCCCAGGGCGGGGGTGACATTGACGCTGCGACGGGCGGGGTCTTCACGTTTTTTGAACAGCGTATCTCGATTCAGCATGGAAGCTCCTGGTTTCTGGTTAAGGCACCCGGCTGGGGCGCATAGGGAATGGACTGTTGCCACGGACAACATTGGTAATAACCGTTAGCAACAACCGCGCCAGAATAAAAATATCAATTAAAACAATTAGTTGATGTTTTTTGCTGGTATCGCAGATGAGAACGGGTGGCTGTTGCGTCGTGCAGCAGCGACAGGCGATGCGGTGAATCGCCCTAGTGTGTTGTTTTTGTGGAGACTTCGCGGTCGTTGCAGAACGACGCGGACGCTGAGGCGGGATAAAAAAACGCGGCGGGGTTAACCGCCGCGTTTACTCAGCAGCACCTGGCGTGGTGCTGCAGTGACCGGGGGGAGGAGGAGCCCCGGCCTGAGACTGAGACGCAATTACCGTGTGCTACGTCAGTGAATCCGCGTATTAATGTTTCAAGCTGGGTTTGGCGAAAATGTAGGCGCCCAGTTGCTCGAACTTGTGACGTATCCATATGAAGGCGTTGACGAGCGCGTCGGCATCGTGCATCGCGTTGATCGCCATCTGGCGCTCAGTTTCGCTCATTTGAACGGAATTGATCCTGTCATAGACGACTGAGCCAAATTTGACCTTAAAATTGCTGTTCATGCTGTTTTCCTTTATCTTTCCAGTAGTTCGCCGTCCCGGCGTTGTGGCCTCACTGCCATATAAGTCAATGAGTTCGGACTGAAGTATAGACCCGCACCAGACTATATTGTTGCATTGCAGCACCTGATATATTGTGATTAATCAGTTAAGTTATGCTAAGCTGAACTCCGATCATGTCCCAACGCCTGCCGCCATTAAATGCGCTCAAAGCCTTCGAGGCGGCGGCGCGCCATTTGAGCGTGAAAAAGGCTGCGGTCGAACTGAATGTGACGCCGGCGGCGGTCAGTCACCAGATCCGCACGCTTGAGGAATATCTGAGCATCCAGCTCTTCCATCGCTATAACCGGGCTTTGGAACTCACGGATGCAGCGCGTACCTGCCTGCCCAAGTTGCGCGAAGGTTTTGATTGCCTGGCACAGGCCGTAGAGCGGTTGCGCACCCATACCAGCGGCGGCATGCTGACTGTCAGTGCGGCGCCGTCGTTCGCGGCGCGCTGGCTGATGCCGCGGCTGCACCGCTTTATTGCGGCCCACCATGAAATCGACGTGCGCATATCGGCGCGCATGCGCCGGGTCAGCGTTGATGGCAAGGCCGACGTCGCAGAGCGCGCGACCATAGAAACCTGGCTCGATGATTCCGATGTCGCCATCCTCTACGGGCATGGCCACTATCCCGATCTCGATGTCTACAAGCTGCTGCCGCTGACCATCACACCGATCTGCAGTCCGCAGGCAATCACCGGCGAGCATGCGTTGCGCACGCCCGAGGATCTCAAGCATCACATGCTGCTGCATGACGACACCGGTGAGATGTATGACGGCGAGTCATTCTGGGAGGTCTGGCTGAAGGCGGCCGGCGTGAAAAACATCGATGCCAAGCGCGGCGCGCGGTTCAGCCACGCCGTGCTGGCATTCGAGGCCGCGATGGACGCGGTCGGCGTTGTGGCGTCGATGCCGGCGCTGGCGGCTGAAGATCTGGCAGCGGGGCGTTTGGTGATGCCGTTCGACCTCAGGGTGGAGCTGTCATCGGCGTACTACCTGGTGTGCGAACCGCATGCCAAAACGAAACCTGCGGTTGCGGCCTTCCGCGACTGGGTGATCGCCGAGGCATCGAAGGACGCCGCGGCTGCGGCCTAGACTCGGCGGGCGGGTGCGCCTTACGCCGGTTTGGGTACCGCCCGTTCGATCTGGCGGTCGTCAACCGGCAGATTGAGCAGGGCGGCGACTATGCCCATGCCGATGGTCAGCAGCCACATCACCGTGTAGGAACCGGTGGCGTCAAATACATAGCCGCCGATCCACACCCCGGCGAAGCTCCCCACCTGGTGGAAAAAGAACGCAATGCCGGTCAGCGTCGACAGGTACCTGACTCCGAAAATATGCGCGATCAGTCCGCCGGTCAGCGGCACCGTTCCCAGCCACAGAAAGCCGATGGTTGCCGAAAACACGTAAACCGTCAGCGGCGTCACCGGCAGCGCGATGAAAATCGCAATGGCGATCGAGCGCGTCAAATAAAGCAGCGCCAGCAGATATTTCTTGGTGTGCCTGCCGCCCAGCCAGCCCCACATGTAGCTGCCGATCATGTTGAAGAAACCGATCAGTGCCAGTCCGATCATGCCCGTCTCCGGTGACATGCGCTGGTCTACCAGATAGGCGGGGAAATGCACGGCGATGAACAGCAACTGGAAGCCGCATACGGTGTAGGCGATGCACAGCAACATGAAACCGCGATGGGCAAGCGCTTCGCGCAGCGCTTCTCTGGCGGATTGCTTGAACAGGATTGCCGCCTGTCTGCTCTTGTCTTCGACCAGCGCACTCGACAGCGGAATGATTACCAGCACCGTGATGCCGAGTATGACCAGCGCCTGCATCCAGCCGACCTGGTTGATCAGCCACTGACCGTAGGGCAGCATCGCGAACTGGCCGAATGAGCCGGCGGCGCCGGCGATGCCCAGTGCGACGCTGCGTTTTTCCGGAGGAAACGCGCGGCCGATGACGCCGAAGACGATGGAAAATCCGCTGCAGCCCAGCGAGGCGCCGATCAGCAGCCCGGCGCTCAGCGTCAGTTCCATGCCTGTAGTTGATACTGACATCAGGTAGAGGCCCAGCGCGTAACACAGGGCGCCGACGATCAGCACGCGCGCGGTGCCGAATTTGTCGGCGATCAACCCGGTAATCGGCTGCGAGATGCCGTAGAGCAGGTTCTGGATGGCGATGGCGAAGGCGAAGGTTTCACGGCCGATGCCGAGATCAACGGTCATCGGCTGCAGGTAGAGCCCGAAGTTGTGGCGGACACCCAGGGCGATGGTCAGGATCATGCCGCCGCAGAACAGCACGACGGCGGGGGTGCGCCAGTTGGAGGTATGCATAGCTACTCGCCCAGGAAAGCGGAGATTCTAGCGGAAAAGCCGGTTGACTCACCCGGAAGTGCGGGGTTTTCCGGTAAAATGCGACCCTTGCGAAATCAGGGTGTAGCGCAGCCCGGTAGCGCGCCTGCCTGGTACGCAGGATGTGGTGGGTGTGGGTTCATATGTTTGGTAATACTATTATTTGCAGATTGATATTTTTATTAAGTTCTGATTATTTCGGGGAGTGGCGCAGTCCGGTAGCGCAGGGCGTTTGGGACGCCAAGGTCGCAGGTTCGAATCCTGTCTCCCCGACCAGCAAAAACCTCTGTAATTTCCGGCTCGATCGAATTGCATCATGCTATTTGCATTAATACTGGGCGCCATACTGGGTTTCATGCCGCTGGACGCATCCGTGGCATTTGCGGTTCTGGCCGCAGTGCTGGCGCTGAAGGCGTTTATTGATATCCGTTTTGAAAAACTGCCTTATATCGATCAGCCTTCACCATTCCTGCTGTATTGCCATAACCTCGACCAGAAGGGTGAACCCACCGGTTTTGCCTGGGTCAGTTATGCGTTTCAATTGATCGTATTCGGGATGATATTCGGCGGCGGACTGCTGGCGTTTGGACGCTTCCTGCGCTCCTCAGGGTTTTAACGCGAACGGATTGAAGTTTGTGTTGCGATCGTAATAGTCTTCGTCCTCGGCGCGTTTGAGGAAGTTCACCAGCCGGTAAGTCACCGGCGTCAAGACACCGAGCCAAGGCAGATCGAATTGCGCGATTTTTGCCGGACCGATCAGGTTGGAACAGATCAGCACCGTGACAAACGCAGCCATCACGAATTCGTAATAGCGATAGCTGCGTGATGTCGTCATGGTTGGAAAAAGTGTTTAGCCACAGAGGGCACAGAGGACACAGAGAAAAACAAGAACAGAAATCCATCGATAAGGGCTGGTTTCATGCAGTCAACACCGCCCTATTGGGTTTACTCTGTGAGCTCTGTGCCCTCTGTGGCAAAGATTTTTATTTTTCGTAAGTTCAATTCAAAGGCGCCGCGCAGTGCTGCTGGAATCCGGGGCGAGCGGCCGCTGCTTTGAACCAGCGTTCCAGATTCGGCATGGCCGGGCGGGTGATTTCCAGGCTGTACCAGCGGTGGCAGAGTACGGCGAGCGGGATATCGCCCATCGTGAACTGGGCGCCGGCAAGCCAGGCTGTTTTTGCAAGCTGCTGATCTGCCATGGCGAGGTAGCCGGCGAGTTTTTGCCGGTTATCTTCCACTTCCGCCATGTTGCGTTTTTCTGGCGGGGTGCGGATCAGATTCCAGAAAATCGGCCGCATGTGATTCCATAGCGTCGTGCTGTACCACTCCATCCAGCGATCGGCATCAGCCGCTGCGCGCGCATCAGCGGGGCACAGCGTGCCCAGGCCGTGTTTGCGCGCGAGGTAGCGCACGATGGCGTGCGATTCCCACAGCACGAAACCGTCATCGTCGATCATCGGCACCAGACCGTTCGGATTCATCGCCTTGTATTCGGGCGTGTTGTTGACGCCGAACTGCATGCCGGCGTCCACGCGCTCGAATTTGACGCCTGTTTCGGCGCAGCACCACAGCACTTTCTGTACGTTGATGGAATTGGTGCGTCCCCAGATTTTCAGCATTACTTAGCCTCCCTAGTATGGTTGTCCCGCGTGAGTCATAGTCTAGCAGGGTGCCTGCTGGTGAGCGTGTGCAGGATATAATTCCAGCGGATTGAATGAATCTATTAATGGAGGATGACATGGGCAGCATGATTGAACTCACCGCAGCCGACGGCCATAAATTCGGCGCTTACAAGGCGGAACCTGCCGGCAAGCCGCGCGGCGGGCTGGTCGTCGTCATGGAAATTTTCGGCGTCAACAGCCACATCCGTGCAGTGGCCGACGGATATGCCGCAGACGGCTACTTGGTCATCGCGCCGGCGATGTTCGACCGCGTGCAGCGCAATTACGAGTGCGGTTACACGCCGCCGGAAATCGAAACCAGCCGGGCGCTGATGCAGAAAGCCAGTCTGGATGACGCGATCAAGGACGCTGCTGCGGCGATCAAGGCGGCGCAGGCCGGCGGCAAGACCGGTATCGTCGGCTATTGCTGGGGCGGCACGGTGGCGTGGAAGACGGCAGCCGAAGTGTCGGGGCTGGCGTGTGCGGCGCCGCACTACGGTGGTGGCATCCCTAATCACGCGACGCTGCAGCCGAAGTGTCCAGTGATGTTCCACTGGGGAGAAAAAGACCAGTCCATCCCGCTGGACGCGGCGCAGAAAGTGCAGGCGGCGCAGCCGAAGTCAGAACATCATTTCTATCC
>JBBKXO010000174.1:0-17592 GCA_037969525.1 Burkholderiales bacterium
ACAAACCTCACCAGCCACCGCGCAGCAAACGCCCCCACCAGCACCCCCGGCAGCAGACACGCCGCCAGTTGCAGATGCACGACACCAAAAAGACCCACCGCATACAACGCAGCCACAGACGTCAGATAGGCAATAAAGAACAACGCGCCCATCATCGCCCGAGCCTGTCCCGGATCAGCATGCTGCAGCACAATCGCCAGCGGCGGTCCATGGATGCCCGCCATGGTGCCCATCACCCCTGAAACGCAGCTGCCCGCAAACAACGCCGGTGACGTCACCCGTATGTGCAGACGCGTAACACTCAGTACCACCGCCAGCAGTATCGCCAGCGCAAACACTTTGTTCATGTAGGCCGTATTGACCAGACTGAGGGTGACAGCACCAATCGCGGTACCGACGGCAAGCCCCAGCAGCGAAAAACTGAAATGCCGGGGTTGCACGGCCTGCCAATCGCGGATCGCGGAGATCAGTGTCAGTGCTGCACCCGCCAGCAGCATGGGGCCCGGCACCAGCCGCGGATCGAGCCAGACCAGGAATGGCAATGCCAGCAGCGCCATGCCGATGCCGATCGAAGCCTGCAGGGCTGATGCAATCATCATCACGAGATTGGCGACGATCAGCGCGTACAACGACAAGCCGGGATCAAACACCACGGGCCGTAGACTGTTTCATGGAATCCTGCGCAAAGCGATCAGTGTAGCGCGGTCCCGCACTATAATTGCAGTGCCATCAGTCAGTGACGCTGCCCGGCGCAGCGAGGAGCACATCATGCAAACCAAAATCCCCTGCACCATCATGCGCGGCGGCACTTCCCGCGGCCCGTTCCTGCTGACCACCGATCTTCCCGAAGACACCGCAACGCGCGACGCGGTATTGCTCGCGATCATGGGCTCCCCCCACGAAATCCAGGTCGACGGCATTGGCGGCTCTCATTCGGTGACCAGCAAGGTGGCGATGATCAGCAAATCCAAACGTGCTGATGCCGACGTCGATTACCTGTTCGCACAAGTAGAAATCAACGAGAAGCGCGTCGACACCAAACCCAACTGCGGCAACATGCTGGTCGCCGTGGGGCCGTTCGCCATCGACGCCGGGCTGGTGCCGGCACAGGATGGCGAAACGCCGGTACGCATCTACAACGTCAACACCCAATCGCTGGTCGAGGCCATCGTGCAAACACCCGATGGCGTGGTGAATTACGAAGGCGACGCGGCGATCGACGGCGTGCCCGGCACCGCGGCACCCGTGGGCATCAATTTTCAGAGCGCCATCGGCGCGGTCACCAAAAAAATGCTGCCCACCGGCAAACCGCAGGACGTCATTGACGGCATCGAAGTGAGCTGCGTCGACATCGCCATGCCCTGCGTGCTGATGCGCGCAGCTGACTTCGGCAAGACCGGTCACGAAACCGCGGTCGAACTCGACAAGGACCGCGAACTGTTCAAACGCATGGAAGCCATCCGCCGCAAGGCCGGCGTGCTGATGGGCATGGGGGATGTGTCGAAATCGGTGGTACCGAAAATCGTCCTGCTGTCCAAGCCACGCCACGGCGGCACCATCGCCTCGCGCTACTTCGTGCCCGAGACCTGCCACAAATCGCATCCCGTCACCGGCACGGTGTGCATCGCTGCAGCCTGCGCGATTCCCGGCACCATCGCCGCGCAGCTGGCGCCCTTGCCGAATTCACCACAGGGCATGGTGAAAATCGAGCATCCGTCGGGCATGATCCTCATCGACCTCGACGCCGATTTCAGCAACGGCAAAGAGGAACTGCGCCGTGCCGCGCTGATCCGCACCGCACGCCGCATATTCGAAGGACTGGTCAACGTGCCTGCGAAAATCTGGGCCGGAAAACAGGCGAACGCCAGCAAGCGCGCTGCTTGACGTCTCACTAACTCACCCCCTCTCCCCGTGTGCGGGGAGAGGGTTGGGCTGAGGGGCATGGCATAAGCCTACCCTCACCCCGGCCCTCTCCCGCCCAAGGGCTGGCGAGGGAGAAAACCTCATCAATCAATAGTTCATCGCCTATGGCCGTCGTTTCCCAATCTTCAGTTGCCATCATCGGCGGCGGCTATGCCGGCATGGCTGCCGCGGTCACGCTGGCTGACCGTGGCATACCCGTCACGGTATTCGAGGCCGGCGCCGTGCTCGGGGGCCGTGCGCGCCGCGTCAGCATCAACGACACCGCACTCGACAATGGCCTGCACATCCTCATCGGCGCGTACAGCGAAACCCTGCGATTGATTGAACAGGTCGCACCACAGCGCAGGGACACCTTCCTGCGCACACCACTCGATTGGAACGTGCACAACACGTTCCGCCTGCGCGCCGCGGCACTGCCGGCACCGCTGCATGTCGCCGCCGGCTTGCTGTGCGCCCGCGGGATTACCTTCGCCAACAAGCTCGCGGTGGCGCGCTTCATGCAGGCCATCAAGGCCATGCACTATCGCCTGGCCACTGACACCAGCGTTGCCCGGCTCCTCGAAGAACACGCGCAACCAGTTGTTTTAATTGAATATTTATGGGCTCCCTTGTGCATCGCGGCGCTCAATACGCCGATAGCCCGCGCGTCGGCACAGGTTTTTTTGCATGTGCTGCGCGACAGCCTGGGCGCGGATCGCACCGCCAGCGACATGCTGCTGGCGCGCGGCGATCTGTCCGCCCTGTTTCCGGAACCCGCAGCAGATTACGTGCGCCAACAAGGCGGCACCGTCGAACTCAACGCATCGGTGGAGTGCATCACGCAAAGTGAAAAAGATTTTGCAGTACAGGTGCGCAGTGAAACGCATTATTTTAAGCAGGTGATCTGCGCCGTCGCGCCGCACCGCGCGGCCGCACTGCTGGCGGACATCCCTGCCCTGGCCGCAACGCGCGGACAGATCGACGTACTCGCTTATGAACCCATACATTCCATCTGGCTGCAGTTCAGCGGCCACGTGAAACTGCCGGCGCCGATGCTCGGTCTGACCGGCAGCCCGGCACAATGGCTGTTCGACCGCGAACAGATCTGCGGCCAGCGCGGACTGATCGGCGCCGTGATCAGCGCCTCTGAAGAACATGTGGGTGCAACGCAGGATGCGCTGGCTGAGCGCATAAGAGCCGATCTGCAGCAACAGTTCGGGCCGCTGCCGCCGCTGGCCTGGCACCGGGTGATCGCCGAAAAACGCGCAACTTTCAGTTGCACGCCAAATGTGGTGCGTCCGGTGCAGATCACCGCCTGCCCGAATTTTTATCTGGCGGGCGACTACACCGCCAGCGACTATCCCGCCACGCTGGAATCCGCCGTGCGCAGCGGCGTGACATGCGCGCTCGCTGCGCTGTCAGGCTGATGCTGGCGCGGCGTTATAATCCAGCCAAACAATATCAGGGGATGCATAGTGTCTGAACGCGAAGCCATGGAGTACGACGTCGTCATCGTGGGCGCCGGGCCGGCCGGCCTCGGTGCCGCCATCCGCATCAAGCAACTCGCAGCAGAACAGAATCACGAAGTCAGCGTCTGCATACTCGAAAAAGGCTCCGAAGTCGGCGCGCACATCCTCTCCGGTGCCGTGATGGATCCGCTTGCCCTCAATGAACTGATCCCGGACTGGAAAGAGAAAGACGCGCCGCTGAATGTGCCGGTCAGCGAAGACCGCTTCATGTTGCTCACCGAGACCGGCTCGTTCCGGGTGCCCAGCGTGCTGTTGCCGCAATGCTTCCAGAACCACGGCAACTATGTGGTCAGCCTCGCCAACGTCTGCCGCTGGCTGGGCCAGCAGGCCGAAGGACTGGGCGTGGAGATATTCCCCGGCTTCGCCGCCGCCGAAGTGCTGTTTGACAAGTCGGGGCGGGTCAAGGGTGTGGCCACCGGCGACATGGGCATAGGCCGCGATGGCAAACCCACCGATGCGCATCAGCCGGGCATGGAACTGCATGCGAAATACACGTTTTTCGCCGAAGGCTGCCGCGGCAATCTCGGCAAGCAGTTGCAGGAACATTTTGAGCTGCGTGACGACGCCGACCCGCAGGTCTACGGCCTCGGCCTGAAGGAGCTGTGGGAAATCAAGCCCGAGCAACACCAGCCGGGGCTGGTGATCCACACGGCCGGCTGGCCGCTGGAGAACGACACCTATGGCGGCTCGTTTTTCTACCACCTCGAAGACAATCTGGTGGCCATCGGTTTTGTCGTCGGTCTGGGTTACACCAACCCGTATCTGAGTCCGTACGAGGAATTCCAGCGCTACAAGACGCATCCGGCGATCCGCCCCTTCCTCGAAGGCGGCAAACGCATCGCCTACGGCGCGCGCGCGATCGCCGCGGGCGGCCTGCAGTCGCTGCCCAAGCTCATCTTCCCTGGCGGCTGCCTTATCGGCGACGATGCGGGTTTCCTCAACGCCGCGCGCATCAAGGGCAGCCATGCCGCCATCAAGTCCGGCATGCTCGCAGCCGATGCGGCATTCGCGGCGATCAAATCAGTCGCGATGCCGGCCGAACTGAACGCCTATCCCGATGCTTTCCGCGAGAGCTGGCTGTATGACGAATTGAACCGGGCGCGCAACTTCAAGCCCTGGATGAGCAAAGGCCTTTACACGGGCACACTGATGGTGGGTGTGGATCAGGTGCTGTTCCGTGGCCGCGCGCCGTGGACGCTACACCATCAACATGCCGATCACGAAACCCTGCTGAACAAAAAAGAATGTGTAGCCATCGACTATCCGAAACCGGATGGCGTGATCACTTTCGACCGCCTGTCGTCGGTGTTCATATCAAACACCAATCACAACGAAGACCAGCCCGCGCATCTGACGCTGAAAGATGCCCGGGTGCCGATCAACGTCAATCTTGAACTCTACGATGCTCCCGAGCAGCGCTACTGCCCGGCAGGCGTCTACGAAATCATCCGCGATGATGAGGGTACGCAGCCCCGGTTGCAGATCAATGCGCAGAATTGCGTGCACTGCAAGACCTGCGACATCAAGGATCCGACGCAGAACATCGTCTGGGTCACCCCGGAGGGTGGCGGCGGACCGAATTATCCCAACATGTGAGTTGCGGCGGCAGCGTCAGCCCTGATTCGGGTGCTGACGGAGCGCGGGCCCGCGCTGTGATCAGCCGCCCAGCATGCCTTTTTTGAGGTCGCTGTCCGCAGGCTGTTCGCCCAGCCAGACGCGCAGCAGTGCCTTGTTAAAATCCTCTCCCGCGATCACACCCTTGGCGGTGCCGTTGACGGTAATCCGGGTGCCGCTGCCCGGCAGGTAGTCGATATGGATGACATCGCCCACCTTCGCAGTTTTTAATTCATCGAACAGGGCCCGCAGTTGTTTGACCCGCGCGTCGAGTTTCGCCAGATCTTCGGCAGAGTGATTGCTCTTCAGGCCGTCTTCCAGCGCACTGACAAACTGCTCCGCGGACAATTCACGCAGCATGTGCAGCGCGACACGCTTGGCGCCGGCATCACTGATGACCGCGCCGCCTGATGTGGTTTTCTTAGTCAGATACAGCGCACCGACATAGACCCGGAAAAAGAAGCGGGTGCGCAGGCCCGCACCGTTCAACACGAGTTCCGGCCCCCCTTCCGTCACACGCGCGGTGTCCGGCAGCTTGACCCCTTCGAGTTCCGCCGCTACCGCACTCTGGGTCAGGCCGAATACCAGGAGTGCTGATATAAGTAGTTGTTTTAATTCACTTTTCACGACACCCTCCGCCGCAACATTGGAATTGAAAACGATCTGTTACGAACTATAAGGCCTCGAATACGCCAGCCGCACCCATGCCCGTGCCTATGCACATGGTCACCATGCCGTATTGCTTTTTGTGCCGGCGCAAGCCATGCAGCAGGGTCGCAACGCGGATCGCCCCGGTGGCGCCCAGCGGGTGGCCCAGCGCAATCGCCCCACCCACCGGATTGACCTTGGCAGGATCCAGTCCGAGATCACGGATCACTGCCAGCGCCTGCGCGGCAAAGGCCTCGTTCAATTCGATCCAGTCCAGCGCATTCTGCTGCAACCCGACCTGTTGCAGCACCTTGGGTATTGCATGAATCGGACCTATGCCCATGACGTCCGGCGGCACACCGGCGACGGCGTAACCAAGAAACCGGCCCAGCGGCTGCAGGTTATAGCGCTTCATCGCCGCCTCGCTCATCAGCACCACCGCACCGGCACCATCGGACATTTGCGAACTGTTGCCGGCGGTGACACTGCCCTTGACCGCAAAGGCCGGGCGCAATTTCGCCAACCCTTCGGGCGATGTATCCCGCCGCGGACCTTCGTCTTTTGCCGCTTCCAGCTTTTTGATGACGATTTCGCGCGATGCCAGATCGGGCAATCGTTCAACGATTTCATAGGGCGTTATTTCTTTATTGAAATACCCGCTTTCGGTCGCCTGCAACGCGCGCCGGTGGCTTTCGGCGGCGAACATATCCTGATCCTCGCGACTGACTTTGTAGCGCTCGGCCACGCGCTCGGCGGTAATGCCCATGCCGTAGGCAATCGCGTAATTCTCGTCCTTCTCGAATATGGCCGGACTGAAAGTCGGTTTATTTCCGCCCATGGGTACCATGCTCATGCTTTCGGTGCCCGCCGCGATCATGACTTCGGCCTCACCCAGACGGATGCGTGCCGCGGCATCCGCCACCGCCTGCACGCCGGATGAACAGAAGCGGTTGATGGTCATGCCGGGTACCGTGTCGGGAAACCCGGCCAGCAACAGGCCGATGCGCGCCACGTTCATGCCCTGCTCGCCCTCGGGCATCGCGCAGCCGGTGATCACGTCGCCGATCTCGTGGAGATCCAGCCCCGGGCACTGCGCCACCACGCTTTTCAGCACATGCGCCAGCAGATCGTCGGGGCGCACGTTCTTGAGCATGCCGCGCGGCGCCTTGCCCACCGGGGAGCGCGTTGCGGCAACGATGTATGCATCCTGAACTTGTTTGGCCATCATCAACTCCGATCACTCAGTTCCTGAGTGGTTTTCCAGTTTTGAGCATGTGCTCGATCCGGGCCTGCGTTTTTTCTGTCGCCATCAGTTCCATGAAATGCTGGCGCTCGAGGTCGAGGTACCATTGCTCATCGACCAGGCTGCCGCCCTCGATGTCGCCGCCGCACATCACCGTCGCGACCTTGAGGCCGATCAGGTAATCATGCTCAGAGATATGCCCGCCGGCGCGCATGTTTTCCAAGAACGCCCGTATCGTCGAAATGCCGCTGCGACCCAGCGCGGGTATGGCCGTGGCGCGCAGCGGCGGACGGTAACCGGCGGCCGCCATGGCGCGCGCTTCGGCCTTGGCAATATCGAGCAGTTCGAAGCGATTCATGATGATGCGATCCGTCGCCCGCAAATACCCGATGTCACGCGCCTGCTCGGCGCTGCGCGCGACTTCAGCCATCGCCACGGCCTTGAAATATTTCTGCAGGAACGGCGAGATATCTCCGCCCTTGGCATCGGCTGCGGCGCGCATCGCGAATTCCTTGCAACCGCCGCCCGCCGGCAACAGGCCAACGCCGACTTCCACCAGGCCGATATAACTCTCCAGCGTCGCCACCGCACGGTCGCAGTGCATGACGAATTCGCAGCCGCCGCCCAGGGCCAGTCCATCGACTGCGGCCACCGTGGGCACCATGGAATATTTCAGCATCTGCGTGGTGATCTGGAACTGCTCGACCAGGTGCTCGATTTCGGCGAGCTTGCCTGCCATCAACTGGTCGGCAACACCCATTTTCCGCGCGGCCTTCAGCGCCAGCGATTCCGCTTCACGCCGCATGGACTTGAACAGCTTGCTCAGGGCAGAGGGTGGCGATCGCGGCGCGCCGCCTGACGGCGTTTTCTTAAGATTGGCGCCCACCGAAAACGGCGGCTCAGTCTGCCACACCACCAGCCCGGCATAATTGCGCTCGGCCTCGTCGATGGCGCGCTGCACGCCCTCCAGCACGTCGTCACCGATGGCATGCATGCGGCTTTTGAAACTGACGATGGCGATGTCGTCACCGGTATGCCAGCAGCGCACGGCGTCGGTTTCGAATATGGTCGTGCCGTATTGCCGCTCCTCGCCCAGCAAGCGGTCCGGAAAGGCCTGGCGCTGGTAGACGGCCAGTGTGGATCGCGGATGATACTTTTCGGTCGCCGGCGCGTAGGAACCTTCGGCTTGGTGTACTCCGGTGCGCGACGAATCAGTCACCCATTCGGGCAAGGGCGCATCGACCATGGCGCGGCCCGCGGCGATGTCTTCGGCGATCCACGCCGCCACCTGCCGCCAACCGGCAGACTGCCAGATCTCGAACGGCCCCTTGTCCCAGCCGAAACCCCAGCGTATGGCGAAATCGAGGTCGCGTGCATTGTCGGCGATCGATTCCAGGTGCAATGCGCAGTAATGGAAGGAGTCGCGGAATATCGACCAGATGAACTGCGCCTGGGGATGGCTGGAGGCATGCAGTTGCGCAAATCGCTCCGCGGGTATTCTGTTTTTGAGGATTTCGATGACTGCATCATCGGCCTTGCCATCGGACACTCGGTATTCCCCGGCCTTAAGATCGAGCACCTGAATGTCGCGGCCGACTTTCTGGTACACCCCCTTGCGCGTCTTCTGGCCCAGCGCCCCGTTGTCTATCAGCCCCTGCAGCCAGGACGGCACGACGTAGTACTGGTGCCAGGGATCATCCGCCAGCGTATCGCGCATGGTATTCACGACATGGGCGAAGGTATCGAGGCCGACCACATCGGCGGTGCGGAAGGTCGCGCTTTTCGGCCGCCCGATCAGCGATCCGGTCAGCGCATCAACCGTATCGAAACCGATGCCCAGGCGTTCGGCATGATGGATGGTCGCCAGCATCGAAAACACGCCGACGCGGTTGGCGATGAAATTCGGCGTGTCCTTGGCGCGGATGACGCCCTTGCCCAGGGTGGTGACCAGGAAGCGTTCCAGGTCGTCGAGTATGTCGGCGTCGGTACCGGCGCAGGGAATCAACTCCACCAGATGCATGTAGCGCGGTGGATTGAAAAAGTGCACGCCGCAGAACCGCGGACGCTGCTCTTCCGGAAACGCTGCAGCCAGTTTGTTGATCGACAGCCCCGAGGTGTTGCTGGCAAATATGGCGCGCTCGCCCAAAAACGGCGCGACCTTGCGATAAAGATCCGCCTTCCAGTCCATGCGTTCGGATATCGCCTCGATGACGATGTCGCAATCGCGCAAGCCTTCGAGGTGCTGGTCGTAATTGGCCGGCGTTATCAGGTTAGCGCGGTCTTTGGAGCCCAGCGGACTGGGCTCCAGTTTTTTCAGGTTGGCGACTGCCTTCAGCACGTTGCCGTTGGGGTCGCCTTCCTTGGCGGCCAGTTCGTAGAGCACGACCGGCACGTTGGCATTAATGAGATGCGCAGCAATCTGCGCGCCCATGACGCCGGCGCCGAGCACGGCAACCTTGCGCACCATCAGGGGACTTGCGGACATGATAGACACTCCTTGAAGCGTCGGATGATTCTAGCACGCAGGTGCGCGCCTACCTGTTCCAGCAGTTACAACTAAAAACGGGCGGCTGTTCGGCCGCCCGTCGCAACTGCAGGTTGTCCCGGAATCAGAATTTGTAGGTCATCTGCGCGCTCAGGATATGTACCGTCGGCTTGTTGTAATTACCGATTACATTGCCCTGGGCTCCGAGCACGGCCACACCGCGTTGCTGGTTGATGGCCGCATCCTTGATGAACAGGTAGGCATAGCCAAAGTCCAGCGTCATCTGCTTCGAAGCCTCGTACTTGCCGCCGATCGCCAGCCAGGTACGGTCGTTGTCCGGCAGCGTAACCGTGCGGAACTGATCGGACACGGGGCTCTTGTCGTAGGCCACGCCCAGCTTCAGCGTAAAGTCGTTGCGCAGTTTGTAATTGGCGCCGATACCGATGCGATAGGTGTCCTTAAATTCAAAATCAAACCGGGCCGCTTCGCTGCCCGCGGCGCCCAATGCCCAGGTCGAATTCGCGATAACCGGCACCTGCTTGATCTTGCTCCATCTTGTAAAGGTGACGTCACCCAGCAGTTCCAGTTTCGGATCCATCTGATGCGCAATGCTCCACGCTAGCGTATCCGGCACCTCGGCCTTGGCGCTGATTGGGGTAGAACCGACACCACTCACCCTCGCCGTTCCCTTCAAATCATGCTTGATCGATGAGCGGTACGCGATGCCGATGCGCGTTGCCGGCGAAAGGTTGAACATTGCGCCAAGATTAAAACCCAGATTGGTGTCGTCCATTTCCAGTTTACTTAAACGCTCCACACCAAGAAACGAGGAGCGGTCAACCGACACTTCAGCCTTCTGCACACTGATGCCGGCGCCCAGGGAAACGACATCGCTGAGCTTGTAGGCCACGCTGGGATTGATATCGATGGTCTTGATCTCGGCTTTCTGCGACTGGAAACGCCCCACCCAGCCTTGGTCATACTCAGTCGCCAGGCCGAAGGGCACACTCATACCCACGCCCACCCACAGCTTGGGATCGATCTGCCACGACATATAGGCATTCGGCACAGCGGCCAAGCCGCCGGCGTCCCCACCGTTCCCTGTCGGCGATGGCAATCCGCCGGGCGCTGTCGATCCCCCGGAATTGATGAATTTCGATGACGGTTTAATCAGGTTGATTGCACCGGAAACCTGGCGTCCCGGCAAACGGGTCATGCCGGCCGGATTGAAAAATATTGTGCTCGCGTTTTCCGCAGCCGCCGCCTGTCCGGCATAGGCATTGCCCAGGCCGCTGGCATTCTGTTCCTGTAACTGGAATCCCGATGCCGCCGCCTGCCCGGCCATCGTCGCCAGCGCCGAGGACACGGATAACATAATGATTTTATTAAAATATTTCACGTCTCTCTCCATGAATTGCCGTTACATGAAAATCTGCCGCGGTGATTAGAAAACCACACTTTGGAACATGTTACCTGCTCACAAATCAAATTCAACATTAATCCGTACATATCCCTAAGGCTATGGCGACGAAACCACACGCGGCCGCCGGTCATTGTCCACCGCGACATAGGTCAGTACGGCTTCAGTGACTTTCACGCATTCTTCGCGATCGGGCCGGCGTTGGGCGTACACCGTAACGTCTACGGTAATTGACGTCCTCCCGACTTTGACGACTTCAGCATAGAAACTGACCAGATCGCCGACGAACACCGGTTGCCGGAATACGAACGAATTCACCGCAACGGTGGCGACTCGACCCCGCGCCAGACGCACTGCCGGAATGCTGCCGGCCAGATCGACCTGCGACATGATCCAGCCTCCGAAGATGTCCCCGGTATGACTGGCATCCGAGGGCATGGGGATCACCCGCAAGGTGGGTTCCCGATCCTTGGGCAATTCGGTGGCGGTCGATACACTCATAGACGGCGCTTGCGCTAGTCGATTCGCGTCACGTCTAATCGTGCCCCGAATACATCTGGTCGATCTCGGCCTTGAATTTGGCCATGACTTCGGCGCGCTTCAGTTTCATGGTCGGGGTCAGCAGCCCGTTTTCAATCGCCCAGGGATCCAGGCTCACACTTACCCGCCGCACCTGCGCATAGCCGGGAAACTCGGTCAGTTGTGCCGCGATGCGACCGAGTATGACTTCTTCGGTCTGCGGTGACCGCATGACGTCCGCTGCGCCTGCGTCTATACCCGAGGTCGCCGCCAGCTTTTTCCAATGGTCCGCGTTAAGCACCGTCAACACCGTCAGATAGGACTTGCCCTCGCCCAGTATCATCACCTGTTCAAACAAGGCGTCGCGCGCTATGGCTGCTTCCATGTCGGATGGCGGTACTTTTTCGCCATTCGACAGCACGATGATTTCCTTCAGCCGCCCGGTGATGAACAAATGGCCCTGGTCGCCGATCTTCCCGATATCGCCGGAGTTGAGCCAGCCGTCGGCCTGGATCATGGCTTTGGTGGCGTCCTCGTTATTCCAATACCCGAGCATGATGTTGGGTCCTTTGATCATCACTGCACCCTTGTCGCCAATTTTTATTTGCACGCCAGGAATGGCCTGCCCTACGCTGGCGGGTATGTTGTTTTGCGGCCGGTTTGCGCAGGCGATGGGGCTGGTTTCGGTCAGGCCATAACCTTGAAGGATAGGCAGACCCAGCCCGATGAAAATACGTGAGATCCCCGCCGGCAGCGCAGCACCGCCGGACAGGGCGTAGCGCAAGCGTCCGCCCAGGCG
The DNA here is from genome assembly GCA_037969525.1 of Burkholderiales bacterium. GTDB lineage: Bacteria > Pseudomonadota > Gammaproteobacteria > Burkholderiales > SG8-41. The sequence goes on from JBBKXO010000174.1 coordinate 12,160, forward strand.
AGCCAGCACCTTGGACGCCACCAGCTTGTTCAGCAACGGCCACAGCAGAAACGATGGCAGCCACGGCCCGCGACCCTGCGCATGTTCGAAACGGGCATAACCCACTTCGGCCGCCAGCATGAACAGTTTCTTGCGCAACGGCGAACCCTCATCGAGCTTGGCACGGATGGTGCCCCAGATCCGTTCGTAAATCCGCGGCACCGATATCAACATCGTCGGACGGATGGTCTGCAGATCTTCGCCCAGTAATGGAATCGAGCGCGCATAGGCCACCGTCGAACCCGACATGACGGTCAGGTAATAGCCGCAGGTACGTTCAAAGGTATGCGACAGCGGCAGGAATGACAGAAAAATATCGTCATGCCCGGTTGCCAGTACGGTCAGCGCCGACTGGGTATTGGACAGGATATTGTTGTGCGACAGCATGACGCCCTTGGGACGCCCCGTGGTCCCGGAGGTGTAGACGATGGTCGCCAGCGAATTGCCGTCGCGCGCCACATGGCGCGTCTCGCCACCTTCTTCCGGCAACCAGTCGCCGATCCATTTCAACCGCGGCTCACTGCCTGTCGTCGACGTGGCATTGACTGCCAGAAAACGCACTACACCGGTCAATTCACCAACGACATCCTGCATGGCCTGCCAGTGTTCCTGCCCTTCGATCAGCAACACCTTGCAGTCGGCATTATTGATGATGTAGGCGACATTCTCCGGACGATCCTGCGTGTAGAGCGGCACCACCACCAGCCCGAGTCCCAGTGCCGCCTGATCGAACATCACCCACTCCGGGGAATTGCGCAGCATCACCGCAACCCGGTCACCCGCCTTGAGGCCATCACTTTCCATTGCGGCCTGCCAACGCGCAATCTGCCGATCCATTTGGGCCCAGGTGTAATCACGCCAGTTGCCGTGTTGCTCGTTGTAGGCCTTATAGGCCACGAGATCAGGCGTACTTCTGACCCGTTCGCGGAACAGGCCATCCAGCGTACCCGCCACCGCCATCGTAATCACATGTGAAACATCGTTGTTTTGGCTCATCTTGCCTCCTCCAGGCCGGATTGCGCTAATCGAGATACAGATCCGTAAAAAGCTGGACTCCCGGCGTGACCGCATAGACATCAAAATCGGTCACCCCCTCCTCGCGCAGCACGGCCTCATCAATATAGAAGTTGCCGGTTGCGCTGCGGCTGTCGCGCTTGAATACCGCGTACGCCGCGTCAGCCATGATATCCGCTTTGCGGCTGGCCTTGAGGATGGCTTCGGGGAAATTGACCGCAATGGCGGCGGTTGCGATCGTCGTGCGCGGCCACAACGAATTGACCGCAACGCCCTGTGCGCGAAATTCCTCTGCCATGCCCAGCGTACACATGCTCATGCCGTACTTGGCCATGGTGTAGGCCACATGCCCCTGGAACCATTTCGACTTCATGTTCAGCGGCGGCGCGAGGTTAAGGATGTGCGGATTTTTCGCCTTGATCAGGAACGGAAGGCAGGCCTGAGAACACAAAAAGGTGCCGCGCACATTGACGCCAAACATCAGGTCGAAGCGTTTGGCGGGGGTCTCCAGTGTGCCGGTCAACTGGATTGCGCTGGCGTTGTTGATCAATATGTCGATACCGCCGAAGTGCGCGGCCGCCTGCTGCACCGCAGCCGCGATCGCCGCGTCGTCGCGCACATCAAGCTGGATCGCCAGCGCCTTGCCGCCGGCCGCCTCCACCTCCTGTGCAACCTCGTGTATCGTTCCCGGCAGCCGCGGATGCGGTGTCGCGGTTTTTGCAGTGACCACGATATTGGCGCCGTCGCTTGCGCAGCGCAGGGCAATGGCGCGGCCGATACCACGACTCGCACCGGTGATGAAAACAGTCTTGCCCTGCATGGCCGACATGATCCTACCTCCCCTTGAATTCCGGTTTGCGCTTTTCCACGAACGCCGTCACACCCTCGGCGAAATCCGGCATTACCGCGCAACGCGCAAAGGCCAGCGCCTCGGCGTCCAGATGCGCAGCCAGACCGTCGTGCAGCGCGCGGTTTACCAGGGCCTTGGTCTCGGCATAAGCATGCACCGGACCGGCCGCAAGGCGCCGTGCCAGTTTTTCAGTTTCCGCCACCAATTGCTCCGCGGCGATGACGCGGTTGACGACGCCCAGCTTCTGCATCGCAACGGCGTCCACGTTATCTGCGAGCAACATCAATTCCATTGCTCTCTGGTACCCCACCAGACGCGGCAGGAACCAGGTTGCGCCGCCATCGGGACTGACGCCGATGCGGCTGTACGCCAGGGAAAACTGCGTCCCCTCCGCCGCCAGCACCAGGTCGCAGGCCAGCATGATGCTCACCCCGGCACCGGCCACCGCACCATGTACTGCGGCCAGCACCGGTTTCGGTGCGCGGCGCAATGCCAGCACACCTCGATGCAATTCTCCTGCCAGTTCGGGAACCAGCGTGGCCATGCCAGCCAGATTCTGCCGGAACGCTGCCACATCGCCACCGGCTACGAATGCCGGGCCGGCACCGCGCAACACGATAACTCTGGCGGCGTCATCAGTCTCTGCGCGCTCGCAGGCTGCGCAAAATCCACGGATCGTGACCGCATCCAGCGCGTTCATCACCTGGGGACGGTTGAAGGTGATGGTCGCAACGCCGTTACTGACGGCATACAGGACGTTATCGCTCATCACCTGCCACTCAAGCCTTGCGCTCCAGGGCCTCGAAAGTCACGGGCTCCGTCGTCTGGTACAGCTCCGACTTGCCGAAGTCCCGCGGAAAGTCATCGACCATGATTACTCGTCGCCGCAGTTCAGCAGCGCGAGCGAGAAGGTCGGATTCTGACTGCGTGATCACTCCGCTCCTGAGTCCCTCGGCGGCAATCTGCCCGGCGAGATCGCGTTCAATTTTTCCGGCCTGCTGCGCCTGCCGCAATTTCGCTTCCACCGGCTCGGCAGCAATGGCCGCCGCCAGTGCGGACTCCAGCGTCCGCAGCGGATCGTTTTCGTTTTCTGAAATAAACACGCCGCGGGTCAAACGGTCCCGCGACGCACCAGGAGTCATCATCATGCCGACGACCTCATGTCCCAGCGGATCCCGGGGAGGCGCAAACTCGCGGCCGTAAGGCATCAGCAACGGAAAAATCAGTCCCCGCAGCACCCATGACACGCTGGGCCACGGCAGGTTCTCGAATATCGAATAAAACGATTCCTCGATCCGGTAGAGGCAGTCCAGCAGACCCCAGCGCACCAGCGGCAGATCCTCTTCCGGGCGGCCATCATCCTCGTAGCGCTTGAGCACGGCCGAAGCGAGATACAACTGACTGAGCACGTCACCCAGTCGGGCGGACAGCCGCTCGCGCCGCTTCAGCGTTCCGCCGCACAAAAACATCGCCATGTCTGCAGTCAGCGCAAACGCGCTGGAGAGTCGCGTGAGCTGCTGATAGTAATGGCGCAGTTCAGGTGCCCCCGGCACCGGCGTCAGCCGCGCGCCGGTGAAGCCCATCCACAGCACACGCGCTACGTTGGAGATCGTGAATGCGATATGGCCAAAAAACGCAGTATCAAAATCACGCAGCGCCTTCTGCGGATTCTGTTCGCGCGTGGCCTCGATTTCTTTCAGCACGAACGGGTGGCCGCGAATCGCGCCCTGACCGAATATGATCATGGTCCGCGTCAGGATGTTGGCGCCCTCAACCGTGATCGCGATCGGCGCCTGCATGTAGGCGCTGGCGAGATAATTGCTCGGCCCCATGCAAATGCCCTTGCCGCCGTGCACATCCATCGCATCGGTGACAACCTGGCGGCCGCGCTCGGTCAGATGATATTTGACGATGGCGGACACTACCGAAGGCTTCTCGCCCAGATCGACCGCACCGGCAGTCATAACCCGTGCAGCGTCCATCACATAGACATTGCCGGCGATGCGCGCCATCGCCTCCTCCACGCCCTCGAAACGACCGATCGACAGATTGAACTGCTGGCGCACCCGACCGTAAGCGCCGGTGGTCAGCGTCGACAGCTTGGCTATGCCCACGCCGTTGGCCGGGAGCGATATCGAGCGACCAGCCGCCAGGCAGTTCATCAGCATTTTCCAACCCTCGCCGACGTTCTCGACACCGCCGATGATGTAGTCCATGGGTATGAACACATCCTTGCCCCAGTTCGGCCCGTTCATGAACGTCGCGGTCATCGCGCGGTGACGTCGCCCGATGTGTACGCCGGGCATGTCGGTGGGCACCAGTGCCAGCGTAATGCCGACATCGTCCTCCGCACCCAACAGATGATCAGGATCGTAGAGTTGGAATGCGAGGCCGAGCAGGGTCGCGATGGGGCCCAGCGTAATGTAGCGCTTCTCCCAGGTCAGGCGGATGCCCAGCACATCGGACTTGCCTTCCCATGTACTCTTGCACACGATGCCGAAGTCCGGAATGCCGCCGGCATCCGAACCGGCCTCGGGGCTGGTCAAAGCGAAGCAGGGAATTTCGAGCCCTTTCGCCAGCCGCGGCAGGTAGTAATCCTTTTGCGCCTTCGTACCATAATGCAACAGCAACTCGGCAGGTCCCAGCGAGTTGGGAACCATCACCGATACCGCGGCAGTACCGCTGCGCGTGGTCAGTTGCATGACGATCTGGGAATGTGCCAGCGCGGAAAACTGCTTGCCTCCATATTCCTTCGGAATGATCATGCCGAGGAAACCGTGATCCTTGATGAACTGCCAGACATGCGGCGGCATGTCAGTCATTTCGTAAGTGATCTCCCAGTCGCTGAGCATCTCGCACAGCTCGCGCAACGGACCGTCGATGAAGGCCTGCTCCTCCGCGGACAACTGCGGCTTGGGATAAGCCAGCAGTTTCTTCCAGTCCGGTCTGCCGCTGAAGATTTCACCGTCCCACCACACCGTTCCGGCTTCCAGCGCTTCCCGCTCGGTCTGCGATACCGGGGGCAGGATGCGCCGGAATATCGCCAGCATGCGTTTACCCACCAGTTTGCGACGCAGCGGCGAAGGTACTGCAATCAGCGCGCTGACGACCAGCAGCGTCCACGCCACTATCAGCAATGTACGCGGCCATACGTGGTATTGGCCAAACACCATCAGCACGATCGCAAACACCACTGCCCAGACCAGCGCCGGCATGCGGTGATAAGCAAGAAACCAGGCCGTCGCAAACGCGGCGAGCAACGTGAACAGTATGACTAACATGTCTTCTCCACCGGAAGTGACGCGTCCGGGCCATTAGTCAAACCAGCATACACGGGGGGCTGAACGTCCACAACGGCAGACAGATGGTCTGAAAACTGCAGTGTTTTACTGATCCTGAATTGGTCCCGCCACGATCACCGGGCGATCTTATCCCGCAGCCACTGCGCGATCAGCCGTGAGATCGCATCTTCCTTCATGCCGGGGGTACGCCCCATGTGGCCACCATCGGGGTACACCCGTGCGGTCTTG
>JBBKXO010000175.1:0-5427 GCA_037969525.1 Burkholderiales bacterium
GCGTCGCAAGTCGTGCGACTGGCCAATGCGCGCGGTGCCGAGGGTTTCATCGCCGTTTCTGCCGAGGCACGCCGGACCTTCTGGCTCGACCGCGCACGCACCGCGGCAATTGCCCGCCACACCAACGCCTTCAAGATCAACGAAGACGTGGTCATACCGCTGGAGCGCCTGGGCGAATACTCCGACGGCATTGAACGCATCAACATCGAGCTGTCGATCCGCAACAAGCTGCGCATACTCGACGCCGTTACGCTGCTGCTCGCGGGCGAGTTGCCGGTCGTGCAGCAGGAGCCGGCGGTCGCCGCGGCAGAGGTCATTGGCGACCGGCTGGAGCGCGCACAGTCGCTGGTCGCTGATGCGCGCCAGCGCTGGCAATGGCTGCTCGACCATATCGATTCACCGATTGAGGGTCTGGCACCGCCGCAGGGCGCAGTACCGACACTCGCATTTACGCGCCATGCCGGCGGTACACTGTTTCATGTGCTGCAGGACCACACTCTGCGGGTGTCGTGGAAAGACGAGGTGCGCGCACACCTCGCCGACATTTTCAGCGGCAGACCATTCGAGAAAGTCATTTCAGCCATCGACGCCGCGCACCGGCAAACGCTGCGCGGTCGGGTGTTCGTCGCCCTGCACATGCACGCCGGCGACGGCAATGTGCACACCAACATTCCCGTCAACTCCGACAATTACGCCATGCTGCAGGAAGCCGGCGAAGCTGTGGCGCGCATCATGCGGCTTGCGGAGTCTCTGGACGGAGTCATTTCCGGCGAGCACGGCATCGGCATCACCAAACTCGAGTTTCTGCCTGCCGAACGCATCGCCGCTTTCCGGGACTATAAACAACGTGTGGACCCGCAGGGCCACTTCAACAAGGGCAAGCTGCTGCGGGACGGCGTAACCGCAGCCGATCTCAGCAACGCCTACACACCGAGCTTCTCGCTGCTCGGCGCGGAGAGCCTGATCCTCGAGCATTCCGATATCGGCGCCATCGCGAACTCGGTCAAGGACTGCCTGCGTTGCGGTAAATGCAAACCCGTCTGCGCGACCCACGTGCCGCGCGCCAACCTGCTCTACAGTCCGCGCAACAAGATCCTCGCCACCAGCCTGTTGATTGAAGCGTTTCTGTACGAAGAGCAGACGCGACGCGGCATCTCACTGGAGCATTTCGACGAGTTCAGCGATGTCGCCGATCATTGCACCGTATGCCACAAATGCGCGAATCCCTGCCCGGTGGACATTGATTTCGGTGACGTTTCGATCGCCATGCGCAATTTCCTGCGCCAGCATGGCAAACGCCGCTTCAATGCCGGCGCATGGGCGTCCATGCTGTTTCTCAATGCCACCGACCCGCGCAAGATCAACATCGCGCGCAAGCTGATGATCGACTGGGGTTTCAAGGCGCAACGCCTCGCTCATGGCGCCGCCCGGATGCTGGGCCTGGCCGGAGAGCAGACGCGCCATCCACCGGCCACCGTGGGCAAGCCCCCCGTCCGCACGCAGGTGATCCACTTCATCAACAAGCCGATGCCGGGCAAGCTGCCAAAAAAAGCCTCGCGCGCACTGCTCGACATCGAGGACGCGCGCATCGTGCCGGTGATTCGCGATGCCGGCAAGGTGACCGAGGATTCCGAAGCGGTGTTTTATTTTCCAGGCTGCGGTTCCGAGCGGCTCTTCAGCCAGGTCGGCCTCGCCACGCAGGCGATGCTGTTCGAGCTCGGGGTGCAGACCGTGCTGCCGCCCGGCTACCTGTGCTGCGGTTATCCGCAGACCGCGGCCGGCGAGGAAGACAAGGGGCAGGCGATCACCACTGCCAACCGCGTACTGTTCCACCGCGTCGCACATACGCTAAACTACCTCGACATCAAGACCGTAATCGTTTCCTGCGGCACCTGCATGGATCAGTTGCAGAAATATGAATTCGACAAGATATTTCCCGGCTGTCGGCTGCTCGACATACACGAGTACCTCATGGAGCGCGGCGTCAAACTTGAAGGCGTCACTGGCACACGTTATATGTACCATGATCCCTGCCACACTCCGATGAAAACACACGCACCGCTGAAAGTGGTCAACACGCTCATGGCCGCACCTGTAACGCTCAACGAGCGCTGCTGCGGCGAATCGGGCACGCTCGCGGTCACCCGGCCTGACATTTCCACGCAGGTGCGATTCCGCAAGGAAGAAGAAATGCGCCGGGGCGCAGCACAACTGCGCACGGACGGCGCCACGGACAAGGTAAAAATACTGACGTCGTGCCCGTCGTGCCTGCAGGGTCTGGCGCGCTTCAGCGCGGATACCGAAGTCGAGGCCGATTACATCGTCGTCGAGATGGCCCGTCATCTGCTCGGCCCCGACTGGATGGAAAATTACGTGGCGCGGGCAAATCGGGGCGGCATAGAGCGGGTGCTGTTGTGAAGCGTGGCAATTATCACGGCACTGCTCGCGGCGTCTGTCGTGATCCGGCGACATGTGACAAATGCACTTGCTGCCCCATCAACCCAATCGCAATAATGCGTACCCCATCTGAACGGGATACGTCATGGCTACTGTCTTGAGCGCTACACAAGGTTTACTTAAAATCGGCACCCCCGCGGGAACACAAGCGTTCCTGGCACAGCTTGCGGCAGCCTCGCCGGCGCAGCGCCAGATGCAATTGCTGACGCAACTGAAACTGCTCGCCGAAACCCGGGTTACCGGAAGCGCGCGTTTGACGATCCTGGAAGCATTGCGCGACACCGTGCTGGAAACGCAGAACGCGCGCAGCCGGGAATACTGGGGAAAGCCGGTGCCGTTCACCGACGATATCCGCGAAATCTTCAATTCCAGTATTGCACTGTGGCGCGCCTTCGCCGATGCCTACGAATCCCTGGTTGGTGACATGGTGGATGCTGCGCCGGATCTGGCCGAACACGCCGAGGTGATCTGCTACCGCGCACTGCGCTGCGCCGGGTTCACCATGGCCGCATACAATCGCGCCTATTACGCAGTGCCCGGCGAGTTGTGGGAGCAATTGCACCGCCTTTATTCATTTGCGGAAAGCGCAGACGTCACCGATACACCGGTCGCCGAGGGCGCCGGCCAGAGTACCGTCAATCTTGCCTACCTGCAGATCGTGCTTTCGCAACGCGCGAAACCCGAATCGCTGTCACTGCTGCAGATGAATACCGTGGACCGCGCGCTGGCGCAGTGGGTCGCGCTGGGTGCGCTGACCAAAACTTCCGCGGCGGGAGCAGATCACAGCACTGCGCTTGCGGTGGATCTGGATTCGGCGCAGGGTGCGCGCCGGCTGGAGAACCTTAAGGGCAGTAATCTGCGCTATCTGAACCTTGAAAAAATCGGGGCTAGACTGCGGCAAACGGGAGTGGCACTGAAGACCCAATCCCCGGACAAACTAGGTTTCGGACCCATACCGCGCGAGCTCTGCGAAAACCTGATGCTTACGCTGCACGCCCACTGGCTTGCGCCGGGGACCGCGAGAGTGGACGAACGCAAGCCGATGGCGTTCAATGTGCTGGTCTCCACCACTCTTGCCGCAATGCACTTCAACGTCAGCGGCAAGCCTTTTGCCCCCCCGGATGTCGGGCTGACGTCGCGCGCCAAGTTTGATATGGCTGGATTCCAGCGTGTAGACGGTCCGACGGTGGGCGAAGCTTCGGTGCGCAGCCGCACTCTGGAAACCTGGGCCGTGGTCAACCAGAGCGCTTCGGGCATGCTCGGCATGTGCCACAAGCCCAGCGACACCACCCGTTTGACGCACAATCAGCTGCTGGGTCTGGTGGCACCCAACGGCAATACCTATGTCGGCTTTGTCCAGCGCCTCAGTGTTGATGCTGAAGGCGTGATCCTGCTCGGCTTCAGGCTGCTGCGCACCAAGGCCCAGGCGGTTGCTGCGCGTGTGTCGAATGTCAGTGCGGCGTATGACCGTGCGCTGTTGCTGGCGCCCGGCCCCGGCGAGGCATCGCCGACTATCCTGATCAGCCCCGGCACTTATGCCCCGAGTCGTATCCTCGACATGCATGACGGCAAGCCGCAAACGATCCGGCTTACGGCCCTGCTTGACAGTGGCACCAATTTCGAACGCGCAGCCTACGCTGCCATCTGAGCAGGCGGAGTTTCCCGCAAGCGCTCCCGGCACCACTCTTTTCTCGCCGGACTACTCTGCTGCGCGCGCTCGTTTCCGCACTGCGGCTCTGCACGCGGGCGCCTTACTGGATGCGTTGCCGATCACTGCGCAAGGCCCGCGCGGCGAAGCGCTGACCATCGACATCGCGTGGCTGGGCGCCCGCCGGCCCCGCCGGGTCCTGTTGCATATCACCGGCGTCCACGGCGTCGAAGCCTTTGCCGGATCCGCCGCACAACTGGCGCTGCTCGCCGCACCACCGCCACGGCCCGCTGACGGTGCGCTGATTTTCATCCATGTGCTCAATCCATACGGCATGGCATGGCTGCGCCGCGCCAATGAACACAACGTTGATCTCAACCGCAATTTTCTTCCGGCGGGCGGCACCTGGACCGGCACACCACCGCTGTACCGACAACTCGACACTTTGCTCAATCCCGCTTCGCCGCCGGCCCGCGACGCATTCGCTTTGCGACTGGGCGCTGCCGGCTTGCGCCACGGTGTGCGTGCGGTACGCCAGGCGATCGCACACGGGCAGCATCGTTATCCGCGCGGCCTGTTCTACGGCGGCTCCGAACTGCAGCCCGGAGTGCGTCTGTTCAGTGACTGGCTGCAGGCGCAATTGCATGCGGCGGATTCGGTATTCGCCGTTGACATGCATACCGGGCTGGGGCCGCACGCAGAGGACACACTGATCGTTGAGCACGGAGTAGGACAATTACCGTTACCGGCGCTGAGCCATGCACTGCAGCGCCCGCTCGTCGGCGGCAACACGACTTCCGCCGCGTATACGGTGCGCGGCAGCCTGGGTGCCGCACTGCCACGCCTGCTGCCCGGCGCGCGCGTCGAATTCGTGCTGCAGGAGATCGGCACCTGGTCGCCATTACGTGTACTGCACGGGCTGCGCGAAGAAAACCGCTGGCACCATTATGGTGACGGCCACCCCGACCATCCTGCAAAACACAGACTGCTGGAAGCACTGTGTCCCGCATCACCTGCATGGCGCGAGGCCGCCATCACGCTCGGTGCCGATCTGGTTTATCGTGCAGCTGCGTGGACATTTGGGAACCGACTCTCGTGAGCTGCGAACTTTGCATGGCTACTGACGGCGTAATACTGTGGCAGGACGCACGTTGTCGCGTCGTACAAATCGATGACCCGGATTACCCCGGGTTCTGCCGCGTAATCTGGAAAGCGCATGTCCGCGAAATGAGTGACTTGAGCGTGGCGGATCGCACACACTGCATGCGCGTCGTTTTCGCCGTCGAACACGTACTGCGCGCGGCACTGAACCCGGACAAAAT